>VYDA01000537.1:532-41908 GCA_009843665.1 Caldilineaceae bacterium SB0675_bin_29
AGGTAAGTTGTCCTCATGGCCTCTTTTATGGAAATCGCGCCCCCGAAACCGGAAAACTTCCAATTTTGCGCCAACACTTATCTGGATCCCCTGCGCCGGGGGCATTGAGATTGGCAGCAGGTCAACACGTGGATACCCCGCATACGTCGGCCAACAGAACGGCGCCACAGAAAGCGTCTAAATCGACCCTTTAGGTATCATGGAACCTTGCAGATCGAACTCCCGGGGCGCCACAAGGGCGCCTTAGGCGCCTCGTTGGACGGGCTGCAAAGCCCGTTTTGGCCCCTCTTGCGGATGTAGTACAGTGGAAGAAGAAGAAGTGGCCGAGCGGCGCGAGCACGCCCCCGGCCCGGCCCATGACACGAGGACTCATGGACACACCGCAGCTTATCACCATCCCCATAGCGCACAAATTCAGGTTGTACCCCACCGTCGTCCAGACACAGGCGCCGTCGACAGCCCTCACGCGGGGCTAACCCCAAGCCTGCCAGCAGGGGCGCACAGTACAGGCGCAGTGGCAAAATGACCGCCCCCCGCCGGTTGCATACAAAGCGCACATGAAGGCGCATAGAAGCGGAGAAGAGGCATATCATGGCAAAAGAGAAGGAAAACACGGGCGCACAGAACGCCATCGTACCGGCAGACAAGCGTCAGCTGCAGCGCCAGCCGGACGAATCGGAGAAAGCGCACAGAGCCCGGGTCGCATATTGCAAGCTGGCTCCGTCGCAGCGCACCATCGCAGCCGCCTACCGCGTTTTCAAAGACATGGAGCCGGACGCCGAGGTGAAAGTTCCGGGGTATTTCGGCGCCTGGGCCAAGCGATTTCGCTGGAAGGAGTACGCGATCGCCTGGGACGCCTACTTCAACGACATCGTAGCCACCCGCAGAGACGAGCAGATGGCAGCCGCACGCCGGGAGACAGTTGAGCAGGCCGAGCAGCTGCAGACTCTTATCAAGCAGGAGATCGAGCGGCTGAAAGAAGCAGGCCAGCGCCGCCGCTTGTGGCCCGGCGCCAGCGAAGACAGAACAGCCGACCTATCACACCTGGCGACAGCACTCAAAGACGCATCAGCCGCCCGCCTTGCAGCGCTGGAAGGAATAGCTCCCGACCTTGACTGACCCGACTCCGGCGCTACAACCTCATAAGGCACATGGCATAAAAAGGCGGCTACCAGCGCCTTGTCGGTCAACTGAAATCAAATTGTTCCACCAAGTCCTGGAACCGCCGTACTCTGCGACGGATTTCCCGGGACTTATGAACTTAGTGCAAAAAACAAAGAGAGATACGACGTAACATAACATTATAGGATTGGAGGCTTTTGCCAGAAGAAAGCCCGCGAAGTAGACATGGATGAACTGCGCAAAGGCGTCGAGAAGGTCATCGCCTTCGGCAATCCATCCACTCCCCAACAGAAAAAAAAACAGAAGAGCAAGCCCACCATCGTTTCGCGCGTAAACGTCGAAAGATGAAGACACCAGTTCGCTGATTCTTGTTTCCTAGCCTCATTCTGTCTTCGTCATCTTCGGGCAAATCTGCGTTTGCGCCGGTTGTTACGTTTGCGCTGCCGCGCCTGTATACGCTTGGCTCGGATAAGCGCAGCGATCACGCCGCATGGGGTAAGCGGGAGCTCTAATCGGAGTCTGGCTGCCTGATCTCGTTTTTCATTGAGATCGCGCAGGTAGTCTCTGTGGTAGCCGAGTAGCATCTCGTAATCAGAGGAGGGATCGATGCCGGCTCTCCAGTAGAGATAATCGGCGTCGTCTTCCCAGTCGGAGAAAATCACCTCTTTCCCTTCCATGCGGTTGAGCTGGCGCTGGATGGTGTTGAGTATGGCTCTGGTCTCGTTGATTTCCGCCCGCAGATTGAACAAGTCCTGTCTCATTGATTACCCCCTTGGGAAGACGAAACAGATAATATGACCGAAAAGAGCGCCAATTACCTTTGCCGCTCCCAACATTGCTGATCCCAGCTCTCCTCCCTTTCAGTCTTTCAATCCTTTCATTTGCCTGAAGGTTTCGCTCCTTTGCCGACCCAACTCAGCATATTCAGCCTTTAGCTGGCTCCAATTGGCGTTCAGGGGAAGACCGGTCCACTTTCTGATGACTGTGGCATTTTTCACTCCCTCAGGAGAATTGATTGGTCTGCCCTGTTCAATGTGTTCGATCTGACGCCTAATGGCTTTGCGGCTTTCTTTAAGAGCGTGAAGTTGAGCTTGAAAATCAGGCAACCCGGCTGTGGCATTCCTGCCTGAATATGAGTAAACCCACCCCTCTTGTGGAGTTCTTTGCCCAATAGGCACATACCCAAATTTCGCCCAATTTTCTGTTTCGACGGGACCTTTATCTTCAGGAAAGAGCCAATAGCTGAACGCCTCCCTCTTCTGGTAGAAGTTGCTGGAAGCCCTAATCTCCTTCTCAATCTCGTCAAAATCCGCATCCTTTCTCTCCACCCAGTCTCGAAGCATGGTGACGAGCTCGTGACATGTCGCGCAGAGAGCTGTTATATCGTGTCCCTGGACTTTCTCATCCAACGGGTAATCAGGCCAAGCCCAGTGATGACCCTCGCTGGCTTTTCGCAGGCCGCAGAACTGGCACTTGCCGCGAGATCGCGCCATTGCCAGCCTCTTGGCCTTGTTGAAACCGGGACCGTAGATTCCTTCTCTATCCCGCGCAGAGTCGGCCATATCTTGCCTCCCGAAAGCCGGTGAGTGGGGTCTCGTATTCAGTCGTTATACAGCTTGGTTATGATCAGGTCGTCGCCAGTTTGATTGGAATGAGGAAAGGGCGCGGGTAGTCGAGGATTATTGACTTGGGCGGTTGGTAGGAACGGGGAGCGTCTCGGCGCTGCACAGGGGTGCCCCCTTGGTGGTAACCGGTAGATGGGTGCCACCACAGCGTCCAAGAACCAAGTAGTAGTCCAACAAGGGGGCGCGATGCCCCCATCTCTGGCGAGATAATTCCCTCTACTACTTGTGTTCAAACGCTGTGGTTGGGCTCAGCCTACCCGATGCGAGGAAGAATTACAAACGAGGGTAAAATCACTGAGGCCGCCAATGTCGAGTTGGCGGCCTCAGTGATTCTAAACAGCCTGGTCTTGCGATTGTGGTTACAGAACTTCGACTTCCAAATAGGGATTCTGTGGCATCTTGAACTCGCCTTCTTGGTGGGAAAACCTCAAGTATGGTTGACCTTCCCCTACATTACCCTGCATATGCTCTTTTTGCCCCAACTCGACCCTGGGTATCACAAATCTTTTGATCTCCTCTCCCGAGGTCTCGTTGTCAACGGCGTACGTCCGTCTGAGGCGACTTCCAGCGCCCCTGCACCATGACGGCCTAGGCGGGCGCGCTTGGCCGCTTCAGCCATTTCGGCCAGGTAGGCGGCAACCGCGATCCGCGGCCGGCAAAATAACGTGAAAACGTCCGACCATCGAAGCATGAAGAAACCGCGTGCTACCGGTGACGGGTCCGATACCGCTCCGCAAGACGCTCAATCGCTTGTTGCATTTCGTCTGTGTTCATCACCGGCGCTTCCTCTTAAGCCCGGCCGCATCTACCCACTTGGAGGGTTCAAAGTACAGGCGTCCAAATTGAAATCGCCCCATGGTCCCCTGTTCTTACCAACCCCGGTCCCGACAACGACGACGCGATCTCCTTTATTCAAGCGTGTCCATTTATCCACCTGCCCGGGAGCCAGGTTGCAACGGACATTGTCCGGGCCGCCTTCAATATGAAAAATTATGTAATGTACATCATCTTTTTTCACTCTCGCTATCTCTCCAAACACTTCAAGAACAACTCCCTTATACTTTTCGTCTGCTTCAGACCGATCTTCGTTGTAGTCGTCAATTATCTCTTGCGCGGCGACTTGTAGAACCACATAGGGCGACGGTGTTGCAGTCGCTGTCACAGGCTGGGGTGACGGCGATACCTCTAAAATCGCTTGTGGCACTGTGGTGGCAGTTGGAGTCGACATCGTCTTGTCCACTTCCTCGATAGCGGCACCCGCTGCAGATCTTCCGACCTCTTTCGCTGCACCTTTTCCGGCCTCTTTCGCTGCAACTTTTACGACCTCTTTCGCTATAGGCGCTATAGGTGCTACGCAACCAGCGGCCGCCCAAGACCCTGCCAGAACAAGAACAGAACATTTCACGAGAATGCGCATTGTCTATATTTTCCTTATTCCCTTCGAATTAACACAAGCGTTCAGTAGACGCCGTCGTAACGGACGGCTCCAGCCACTACAGGGCGCCGGCCTGAATTCCCTTCGTATACCGGGCAACCGTGCCGGCGTTCTTCCAGCGTCCCTGCACCATGACGGCCTGAGCGGGCGCGCCGGCTGCGGTCATCCTCTGTGCCAGGCCCACGCGGCCGGAGTGTCCGGAGAACTGATCCCCCAGGCCTGCAGCTGCGGCCGCTGCCTTCACCCTGCGGGCAATCGTCGATTCACTCATGCCAAAAACGGAGTCTTCAGCGCCGGCGCCGTTGCGGATCGCATCGAGGGCCCGCACTGTGGACGCCGTGATCGCCACGACCTCCCATTCACCTTCCTGGTCGGTCTTCGAGCGCGCGACCCGGACGCGCCCCGATCCGTCGGCGGCGATCTCCACGTCGCCCCAAATTAGGGCGACCGCCTCGGAGCGGCGCAGGCCTCCATCACTCAAAACACTGCACAGCGCGATATCGACTTGGCCGCGCGCAGTTGCATAATCGGGCGCTTCAGGAACGCCGCGGCGCCCCGTACGGGGCAACATGGCGGTCGCGCGGATCGCATCCAGCGCGGGCGCATCGAGGGCGGAGGCCTGAGCCTGGGTCTGCCCGTACTGGCGGCTGATCTCCTTCAATGCCATTCTCACAACCGGGCTGCTGCAGGGATTGTCCACGTCGGCGGCGGCGCGGTGCCCTGCCGAGATTGCCGCCGCGGCCAACCGGATCGTCGCGACCGACTTCCCCTCTTCGGCCAGCATGGCAAGGTAGTTCGCGACCGTTTCGGGCGTGGCCGGCATTACGCGGCTGGGGCCTACGACTTGGCAGAACCGATCCCAAGCGGCAACGTAAGCGCGCCGGGTATTGTCTGAGTAGGCGACGGCGATGGCACGGCGGGCCTGTTCGTGGACTTCGGCAATGACAACCGTGCGTTTCTGATCTGTCTGCATGTCTGAACTTCCCCAATTGGCCGCTGTTCGTTTCTCACTCCTCGAGAAACTTTCCTAGATGACTATCGAAAAAGTCTCTGAATTGGATAAGGTTTCCGCGCATCCACTGCATCGTGTCTTCCAGCTTCTCTGAGGGATCGTCTATCGACCCGTCTCTCCTGATGCTTATACTGGAAAATAGTTTTCCATTCGCCCTGTTCCAGAACCATTCCGGATCGGGGCCGACTTCGATGGATTCTTCAATATCCTTCGAATACGCACTAAGTTTGTCGAAGATCTCTTTGGTCTGAATCTTATCTCCGGTTTCAATGTGAAAGGTCACCCATGCATCGTTACCTCCCTCAAGAGATACCGCATAGCCTATCCGGTCATCCTTGCGAGAGCGGAACAGCCTGCCCGTGTAATCAAAGCGAATGACAGGTCTGTGGAACAAATGCGCGTCCGACAGACCATTTTGCAGCTGTTGGAAAAAATCATGAAACTTCCGCTGCAGGGGCGGCATGGCGCCGCTCGGCAAAGTTATTTCCTTGTTCCAAAAGCCGGGGGACACGACCCTGCGAAACTTCGGCTCCAGGCATGATGTGTTGACTCGCCTGTAAACTTCCACCTTGACGCCATAAAACGCTATCTCTCCGCTTGCCCATTCATTCAGTTTGTGAAGAGCGTGCGTATGCTCGTATGTAAACTCGGGAGCGACCCAAATTGCTATGCGCGCGTCGCACTCCGTAGCGTAAGTCAGCAACTGACCTAAATGACTAAAATCCGTTTCCCCCAATTGGTTCTCAATGGCGACAACTGCCTTGTTCTCGCCTGCCTTGGCAAGGATATCCAGGTAAAAAGGGCCAACTGTTTTCTCTGTTTGAACAAGCTCCAGCTCCAGACCAAGCTCTTCATCCAGAAGATCAAGATTCTTTGCCAGCCAGGGCGTGAAATCGAGCGCCTCATTATTCCACTTTAACCGAGGGCTTACCATTTCGATATGCTCTTCTCGAATAACCATGTCTCTGCGCTCTGTCTGCATTGCCATACTCCAAATCGCCTGATTTATTTATTATCGTGCATTTATAGGCAAAACTTACATTTTTACAAATTGCTTGTCAAATATCGAATTCTGAGAATTCACAACGTATGAACCAGTGTCGCCTATGATACAATGAACTGGTGGACAAGCGGATATAGTGAAAGGAACAGAGAATGAACAAGAAAAAACCGTTGGAGTTGCGCCGCACGGCAGCGATCTCCACGTCGGTTACGCCCAGCCAGAAAGAGCGCGTCCGGTCGGCGGCATACTACCGCGAGCAAATCCCGGCCGACTTCGTGCGAACTGTGGTGCTGGAAGCCGTGGAGAAGGCCGAGAGAGAACAGGCCAGACGGGAGAGGGCCAGTAAGTGAGTATAGCGGACCGCATCGCCGGCGCCCTCGGCGCCCGCAAGGCGGGCGGCTGGTGGCGCACGTCTACGGCGCACTGTCACGGCGGCGATACCGCCGACGGCCTCGCCTTCCGATCTCCTGACGATGACCCCGACAAACTGATCGTTCGCTGCTACTCGCGGGACTGCCACGAAACTTTGGAGGGCCGCAACCGTGCCCGCGACAACCTGCGCGCCGCGGCCGGACTTCCTCCCTGGCAGCCTTCGAGGGCGTACAGCAGCGCACAGGCGGTCCAGGACGGCCAGAAACAGCGCAAGGGCAGTGGACTACCCTACAAGCGCCAAAACGCCGTCACGGACGGCCCCAGACAGCCTGTGACGGCGCCAGATGTCCTGCAGGGACACTTCCAGGCGCCGGTTGGCGCCAACAAAAGCGCTGAGAGACGTTCTGAGCGAAGTTCCGCTCGCAATCGCAACGGCGATTCGGCCGCATGGGGCGCGCATATGCTGCCCTGGGACGATGACGCCGGCTGCCATTCCCACGCCGTGGCCTGTCCTGAATGCGGCAAGCCGGACGCCCTGATCGCGTGGACACTGGCCGATCATCCCTTCCCCTACTGCGGCCTGGCCCTGAAGTGCAGCTGCGCCCTGTCCTATGACCAGCTGCACAAGCATGTCGCCGCTCAGCTGGCGGCCAAGGGCTACGCATGGCGGCAACAGGCCTTCTATACGCTGCCCGGCGGACGAAGGCGCGCAAGGGTGCGAATCGACCCGGGCAAGTCTGTTTTCTGGGATACAGCCGAAGGCAGAGGCGCAACCGCAGGCTACGCGCCGGCCTTTTGGAACTCTCGGCGCGGTGTCCGTGCAGACTGCGGGCGCGCCCTAATCGTCGAGGGAGAGAAGGCGGCGGCGGCTTGCGTATCTGCCGGCATTGACGCGCAACTGGCTGTTTATAGCGTAGGTGGCATGGCCGCTTTCAAGAGCGCCGACTTCGCAGCCTTCGGCAACGGCTGCGAAGTTACGATATGGCCGGACAATCACGCTGAAGGCAAGGCGGCCGGGAATGTTGCGACCGCACGGCTGGCAGCCCTCGGCGCCGGCATTCGGATTGTGAGTGTAGTCGCCTTGCCGGAGAAGGGTGACGCCGCCGATATAGCAGCCGCAGAGATACGCAAACGAATTCACAGCGCAAGGAAAATCGCATGAGCAATCGGAATGGAACCGAGGCGGCCGCCGTCGAATACGGTCAGTTGGCCTCCAACTTTGCAAACACGCTGAAGGCGTGGAACAGCAACCCGTCCATAGGCAACCGACAACAGTTAGAGCAGTTGCGGGCCCGCATTGACGGGGAGCTGGCCAACAACACAGACGAAGTGGACAGCGACGCGCTGGCCGCTGCGCTGGCCGATGAGAAGAAGCGCGCGGACACGCTGCAGGCAATGGCCGCAATGATTGGAGAATTGCTGGATTCACCGGGACCGTCGAGCGCGGGATTGGACATTCTGGGTACGCACGATCCGAACCCGGACCCATTGACCTGGTTTGTGGCGTCGGGAGATCCAGCCCAGAACGGTTTCGGATGGATGCCGGACGCTACGGTTTCGGTGATGAGTGGCCCCGGAATGTCGGGCAAAAGCAGGATTGCGTTGCAACTGGCGGTCGCGACCGCGACAGGCGCGGCCGACTTTATCTTGCCGTCTGGCAAAAAGCGACCGCTGGCATTATGCGCTCCACAGGTGTTGATAGAAGGGCCGGTCGTCTATGCGGCGTGGGAGACGCGCAAGCTGGCTTGGCAGAATCGCTTGGCGGCGGTATGCAGGGACGCCGGCGCCGACACCTGGACACTGCTAGACGAGCGGCTGCGCTATGTGAACATGAAACCGACCGGCGGACTGTGGGGCGCCGAGCATGGAAAACACACCAGTACGGTAGGTTTTTGGTTGCCTGGCAGTCTGGAGATGATGCGCTATGCCGCGGAGTTCGGGGCGCGGTTGTTGATCATCGACCCGCTGGCCGGCGCCTTCATGCAAAACGAGAATGACCGCGCGCTGGTGCGTGCGTTTCTGTCGGCGCTCGACCAGTGGTGCGAAGACAACAACTGTGCAGTGCTGATCATATCGCACCCGGCCAAGCACGGGGACGATGCACAGTCGGGCAGTTCCGATTGGCGCAACGGCGTACAGGCCGTATGGGATATGTCCGCCGCGCGGGTGAAGGAAGGGACCAAATCAATACCCGCGCCGAACGGAGAGCGGTGTCTGCGCCTGGATAAGGTGAACGAGGCATCCGATCGCGCACCAAAAATCTATCTGCAGTGGGACAGCGGTCGCTTCGTGGAAGTGGAACCGCCAGAGGGCGCCGACGAGAGGCAGATGATCGGCGCTCAGGCCGAGACGACCAGCACGGGCAAAACGCGGAGAAAACGCACTGATGGAAAGCAGACCTGATTTCGAGAACGCATGGGACGATCTGGCCAACAGAGTAGCGGACGACCAGGGACTAGCGGGTGACGAAACGCTCCCGACGCCGGCGGACGTTGCCACCGCACTGGGAGAGGTCGGGATGGCGAGGGCAAGAGAGAAGTACCGACTCCGGTTTTCCGCTCTGTACGATCTGGTGAAGAAGGAGTACCCGGAAGATCGGCCCGACCTGTTCCCGCAATCCGACCCATCGAACCCGCCCGCCAGATGGCACAGCCTGGATATGGAATCTGCCCTGTGGGTCGAGGGTCTGCCGGTATCAGGAATGCTGATCAACGCGGACGGGGAGATCGACAGGCGGCTGACCGTCGGCCTGCAAATGTTGAATCTGATCGTGCTCCTCGTAGGCCCGGAGGACACCCTTCGTTCCTTGGGGTCGAAAGATGATCAGCCCCTGGGGGCGGAGGATAATCTGATTGCAGGCTTCGAAGCGGTGCATATGATCTGGCAGTCTGCCGATCCAGCCAGGCGCGCGGGCCTGGAACACCCCCTCAAGCCGCTGTTAGCTGGATGGCTGAATCGGCCTGAGGTAATACAGCCCGATCTGGACAAGGGCGGCCGACCCCAAACAAAAGCCTTTATGCCGGATGGATTGTTCCCGGGGCAACCCTATTCTATACCCGCGCAGCTGCGCAGCGACAACGGGGGCGAACAACTCCCAATCTTGGGGAAAATGGAGAGAGACGGTGAGCAACTACCCCTGTTGGCCGATATTCTGGATGATGCCGATCTACCGATCGCGCCCCTGCTGTTGGCGAAGGCCGCAGGATTTCACGGCCTCCAGCCGGGACGCGGCGCTCGCCTCGACAAACGTATTCTGATTTTCTCACTATTGGAAATGCCCTTAAATCAGCGCAGGCCCGGCGGCCGTTATGAGCTGCGGCGTCCCTTGCGCTTTTGGCGCGATTTACTATGGCCAACACGCGATGGCAAATCAAGTTATCGACCAGTCAAGCACAAACAAGCGCTGCGAGATGCACTGACCGCGATCAACTTGGCAGAGATAATAATGCCGGACGGTAGCAGTTGGATCCCTGTCGTTCGCCGTGGAATCCCTGATCTGGATAGCCTGGATTCAGAAGTAATTATACAGATCGAGTTGCCATCCGGATCGGACAGAGGGCCTCAAGTTGACAAGGGAGTTTTGGCAGTGGCCGGTGTTGTAAGCGATCCTGCTTTCGATCTGGAATTAGGCCTCGCGTATCTATGGGATGAGGCGAAGCGCCGCAATGGAGGCTATCGGGTATATGCCACGCGACCCGAAGTTATACGCAACAAGCAGGGACACATAATGGACGCGGCCGGCCATGTAATAGTCGAGAGGAAGAAACCGGTTACGCGGTGGGATCATCCGCGGGCAGTGCGGACTGGGCGCATGGAACGTAACCCGGCAGCAGATAGAGTGCGAGTGCTGGACAGAGAAGCACGGCGACGGCTTGCATACGGATCAGGAAACAGCAAACGGCCGGATCAGCTTTCACGCGACCGTGCCGCGACCGACAAGAGGCTGGCTGGCATTGAGAGCGACGGCCGGATCCTCATTGAGCGGGATGCGGTCGATCTGCGAAACGGCGGTGACGGGTGGCGGATTCTGGAAGTGTGGTCGGCCGATGCTTGAATGTTCTACCCTGTCAATTTCAGTGTTCTACCCTGTCAACTCCAGTGTTCTACCCTGTCAACTCCAGTGTTCTACCCTGTCAATTCCAATGTTCTACCCTGTCAATTTTTCCCATTCTTACCAGAGGAAAAACTACTTAGCACAGAAGAACAGAAGGGACAGAGAGTCAGTATTCTCTGTCCCCTTGGCGCTTTTGCGGCTTTGGGCCGCAGCGCCAGGGGGAAAATCTAAAGACAGCGGGCAAGGACGATTGTAAGCTGGAGTCTCCGCGTGTTACATCGAAGTGCTGGAACTGGTAGCCGGCATTGGGGCGATGAGACCCATACACTGGGGGTACGCTTGGGGCATCTTTCTCTCTGGTCAGGAGTAATTTCCATTTATCCCGTTACCCCTGGCGGAGTGACCGCCCCGAAAATCTGCGATACGCCCGCGCTGGCCTGGGCTGATATCCGCCGTGCGTCCGGCGTTTCCGGCCGTCTTACCGTCTAGCAGTCCAAGACCGATCAAACTGGCGCTGACAAGGTCCTCTGGGTCAACCTCGATTCGATGACCGTGCTCGTCGCTCTCGCCGTACTCATTTATCAGTTGCAGACCCTGACAACGCAGATCGATGAGCTGACGGCACGCGTGCAAGGCGAGGAGGCGAACAATGAGGATGAAAAGAGAGCTATCGATCTTGCCCTTGTTGGCGTTGTTAGTTTTGAGTTCTTGCGCTCCTTATGGACATTGGGGCAATTACGCTCGCTGGCACCACAGCTGCCCGGATTTCCCTTCTCTAGCAGAGGTTGAGCGGGTGTTGGAGGAGAAGAGCGCTATTATCGACGAGTTGCAGGAGGAGGGGCTGATCTGGTCTGCGGACGCTACCAAGTGTCCAGAGGGCGCATTTATCACGCTGCTTCATGGTGGCGAGTGGCAGAAGGCGCTAGTTTTGGAGATTCTGGATGAAGCGGGAGCGAGGGCGGAGGGGTTGAATCGTTTTTTTGGCATTCCATTTCGCTTTCTGAACGTTTGAGGGGAGGGTGGTGATCTGGCCAGCCTTCCGTGCGCGACGATGCGTTAACCCAGGCTCCTTATCAGACTCAGGTATGGTCTGTTGCTACCGGTGGGACGGAAAGCGGCCAGATTGATGCATTATTCCTATGAGAACTGCTACACGGTAAGGGTAAAGGCGATTCCGACGACAACGCCAAGTGGCGACTGCTAGGACGTCAAATTCCTCCACCTTTTTGTAGAGATCGAGCCTGATCGGTCCTTCATCCGCGAAAAGCCAGCGGCTGAATGCTTCTCTTTTCCTGTGATACGCCGGCTGGGGGCGCACAGCACGCCATCGTACCGGCAGACAAGCGGCAGTTACCACGCCAGTCGGACGAATCGGAGAATTGACACTAAGCCGGACCCGTCGCAGCGCACGATCGCAGCCGCTTACCGAGTTTGTAAAGGCATGGAGCCCGCCCTTCCTAGGCGCTGTTGCGCGGCCGTTAGCATGGGGCAACGCATTGCAATCAATCTGGCAGCCATCTTAATCATTGCTTCCGTGCCGGTGTCGCACTGGGCCTTCGACTTTAAGACCGATGCCATAGACATGTTTTTCCCGACTCTATCTACCGACTGGATCGATGTTGTTGAAGGTCAGATTATCTCACCGCCTATACCTGTAGATAGAGTTAGTTCTTGTCATTGCCACGGCACAAAATGCCATTGGCATTATGACGATTTTTGCGGATGGAGGTGGGTTTTTGTCAGGCTAAAAACTTATGAATTCCGAGTCAGACTCCCGGAATTCTGCACCGCAGAGCATTTGTGCAGCAACGACGCTTCGTTCAAGTACAGGTAACCATGGAACGGCGAGCGGCATGGCTCCACGAAGATAGAAGCAGGTCGGGCTGATCTATGCGTTTGAGCGGAAGGTTGAGCCGGGCCAAGTGAGGACAATTGCGGATGCTGAGATGGAACTGGTTGACGCCGAGCGAAACGATGGATTAGATCGTCGGGGTATTTCTGAGTGGAAATCCTAGAACTGTCCGAAGATTAGACAACCCTGTGAATCAGTACATTCCGCACTTCATCGCTCTGCTCGCCGGCGGGCTGGTCGCCTATGCGACGGCCAGTTATATTTTCGTCATGCTGGAGGGTGAGAGAATATCCTCGCGAGTCAAGATAGCCGTTGTCGTCTTTGTGATGGCCGGCAGTTCGGGGTTGATTGCCTTCCTGTTTCGAGAGCTGGCATTCGAGATTGTGATGTTCTACGCGCTCGGCTTCACCTTCATGCTGGTTCTGTTCAGTATGGGAGGCCGCTCCCCAGGCGGTGACAGATGAACCTGGCTTCCAATATGGGAGAATCTGCGGCTTGGTCCTATCGTGACAGAGTCGGGATAGCTTGCGAGCGATAAAGCGAGGAACAGGGTTGTTATGGGGACGCCGCGATGGGGTTGACCACAGACTGAAGGGCAAATCGGGGCAGAAGTCGCCCGGGCGATATTGCTTGGATTTGCAATCATCTTCCCGCTCCTTGTCATCTTTGTCTCCCAGTGGAACTGACCGAGCAGCCTTCAGAAAATAACGCAGAGCCACGTGGAAAGGCTAGAGCGATCGCATCACGGTTCCTGGAAGAGATGGAACTGCATCAGACCCAGCAAATTGCAAACGAGCTGCTACTTGCAGCTCGCCATGAGGAAGGCCATCGCCTGGCAGGTGTTTGCCGGCATCTGGCTGCAATCACCATATCGTTGGAACCGTGAAAGAAAAGTACGCCGAATTCTTCACCGACAAGGTAAGAAGTGAACTGGCCGCAGTGAAGTTAAGCGCAGCAGAGAGGCCTTTCACATATAAGCAACGATATATCGGCCGCATTCCCAAAAAAGAGCCTCAACAGAAGGACCCGAATTGGAGCTGGGTCCGGGATGATATCGTGTAACATCTGAAAGGAACGTCTCGTTGTCCACCGCCATCACCGCAACCGACGCCGAACGCATTCAGGCTGCGGCCACCCGTCGTACCTACGATCACGGTCCGGAAATCACGGAAGTGGCAGGGGGCGCACAGTACAGGCGCAGTGGCAAAATAACCGCTCCTTGCTGGTTTCATACAAAGCGCACACAAAGGCGCATAGAAGCGGAGAAGAGGCATATTATGGCAAAAAACAAGGAGAACACGGGCGCACAGAACGCCATCGTACCGGCAGACAAGTGCCAGCTACAACGACAACCGGACGAATCGGAGAAAGCGCACAGAGCCCGGGCTGCATATTGCAAGCTGGAGCCGTCGTAGCGCACGATCGCAGCCGCCTACCGCGTTTTCGAAGACATGGAGCCGGACGCCGAGGTGAAAGTGCTGGGGTACTTCGACGCCTGGACCAAGCGGTTTCGCTGAAAGGAGTACGAGATCGCCTGGGACGCCTACTTCAACGACATTGTATCCCCCCAGAAACGAACAGATGGCAGCCGTACACTGGGAGACAGTTGAGCAGGCCGAGCAGCTGCAAATTCCTATTGAACAGGAGATCGAACGGCTGAAAGAATCAGGGCAGCGCCGCCGCTTGTAGCCCGGCGCCAGCGAAGACAGAATAGCCGACCTTTCACACCTGGCGACAGCACTCAAAGCCGCATCAGCCGCCCGCCTTGCAGCGCTGGAAGGAATAGCCCCTGACCTTGACTGATCCGACATCGGCGCCACAACCTCTCAAGGCGCATAGCATGAAAATTGAGATCCACCCGAAAGATCGAAATGCTAAGCACCGCTAGCTGCGCCAAGCTGGTCAGATCGCTGACGTCGAGGCCTACATCAAGCAAAGCACGGCCAGCCTGTCGGCCGCGCCCGAGGAACGGCTGCGCCGCCTCATCGTGCAACTGCCGGACAGCAACTACCGCCGCTTCAAGCAGCTGGCCGCCGAGCAGGGCGTCACCATGTCCGAGTTGTGCCGGGCCTGGGTGGAAGAGGCGCTGGCGGAGCATTTTGATTAAGCGAAAGAAAAGGATGGGATTAGTGGCGGAAACAAATTTTATTACGAGCATGTTCTTTTCTGAGTATGATCCTTGGCACCCCCACCACGCAGTCAACGAGATAGAAGTCTATTGTGATCTGCTGGAACACCTGCAGAATAGGATTGACTGCTTGGAAGCGCGCGATAGAGATGAAAAGGTCGCGCTGCTAAATGCGCAGGCAGTCGTGAACGGCTATGCCATCGAGATAGCGATGAAGTCGTTCTGGGCACTGGACCACCCCGGCGAGTGCGTTCCTAAAAAACACAGCTTAGTCATAATATTTGACGGCTTGAAGGATGAGACGCAGAAGACACTCGAAGGACTTAAACTGACCCGCCAAGTATTGGAAAGGGCGCCCACGCCTTTCATCAGCAACAGATATTCTATGGAGCACGACATATGCACTACCATTCAAGACGGATACACTGTGGAGCGCGATAGGAGAAGAATCGCACTTTATCATCCGCTACTCCTAAGGAAGCTTGCACAGATATTGAGAGATACGATGAAAGCTATGGCGGAAGATATCAGCAAGGCACTGTTCAAGACGGTGACATTATCTGGGGAGTAACTTTGGGGAGGCTTTCAACGCGCCCGGGCGCTGGCAGAGCATTTTGGCTAACCGTACCGTAAGACACTATTCGACAGGTTCTCAATGAAGAGTTTTTTCCGATTCGTCTTGCGTCTTTTCCTCTTTGCCGCGTTCGCCGCCGTACTCATCCTTCTCATCGGGGTCTTTCTCCAGGCGCAAACCCTGTCGACGCAGGTCGACGAGCTGACGGCGCGCGTACAACGGCTCGAGGAGGCCAACGCCGCCCGGCCCGCGCCCGCCGCGCAGCCGACCCGAACGTCCTCACCCGAGCCGACGGCAACGCGCACGCACAGGCCGACGAACACGCCTGCGCCGACCAACACACCCGCGCCAACTAATACGCCCGGGCCGACCGCAACGCCCAGCCTCACGCGCACACCCAGACCGACCAATACGCCCACACCGACGCGCGCGCGCGTCCAGCCCACGGCTACACCGTCGAACGGGGGCAACCTGAGCAGCATCAGAATCGAGCCCGAAAATCGCTGCTCGCACTACGATTCGGACCTCTATCCCTACTCCCAGAGCGTCGAGCCTCATATCGTCAACCAGCAGGGCGGCCGCATCTACGGCCCGTACACCGGCACCTACTTTGCCAGCATCCGCGAGACGGACATCGAGCACATCGTCGCCCGCAGCGAAGCGCACGACAGCGGCCTCTGCGCCGCCAGCAGCGCCACCCGGCGCAACTTCGCCAACGACCTGCTCAACCTCACCCTGGCCAGCCCCAGCGTAAACAGGCACCAGAAGGTCGACAAGGACCTGGCGCAGTGGCTGCCTGTCCTGAACCAGTGCTGGTACGTGAACCGGGTCGTGCTCGTCAAGCGCAAGTACAATCTCTCGATGGACCAGGCCGAAGCCGACACCGCGCGCCGCGTGCTGGTCAGGTGCTCCAGCATGCAGATGCAGTTCACCGACCCGGGCTCAGCGCCGCCGCTAGCCAATATGCCGACATCTGTGCCGCCGCCGCAGAGCGGCAGCGGGACTGACTGTGCCAGGGATCCGCTCGGCTGCTACGATGACAACAACAACGGTAGAATCACCTGCGCCGAAGCCCGCCGGCACGGCATCGCGCCGGTGCCGCGCGGTCATCCGGCCTACCAGTACATGCGAGACGGCGACAGCGACGGCGTTGTGTGTGAGTGAGAGGGGGAGAGGGAAGTTTCAAGGACGTTTTCAGCAAGGGGGAGTCACGACGTGGCAATGGTTAAACTTGGCTGGAAGAAATTTTACACTGACGATGGTGACACGATTCTCCGGTGTAAAATCAGGGCAAGTAGCGGCGAAGACGCACTGTACATGGAGGTGTACGACAGGGGACCGGCGATGATCAGAAAATATGACGTCAGTGCCTTCTATTGGGCAGAAAGCAGCCAGCGCCGCATACTGCTCTACGATGAGTTGGAATTTCGTAGTCTCGGGGACGCGAGGGAAGCGCTGACGCAGTGGTATTTCGACAATGCGCCGACGTTGTTGATGACGCTGGCCGGGTGAAGATGGATGGGAATCCGATCGCACAGGAGGCCGCAAGCGCTGTGGGAAGGGCAACCCGCTGCGCTCTCTACACCATGGCCTCGGTCGAAAGCTCAGCCTGCCGCAGAACGAGGTCCGTTGCCTCCGGCGCGAGGTCAGGCGGATAGCCGTATCTGGCTAGTAAGCGGCGCACGCGGCGTCGCAGATCGGCACGCACGGACTCGCGTTCCGTCCAGTCGAGCGTTGGCATATCTTTGACCATCTCCGTTAGTTTTCTGGCCATGAGTCGAAGAACGTCATTCTGCATAACCTCCCTGGCAGACTCGTTATCCGCCAGGGCATCGTATAGCGCGATCTCCTCAGTGCTCAGCCCTAGTTTCTCGCCGCGCTCCTGCGCTTCTCGCAGGTGCTTGGCTAGGTCAATGAGATGTGTGATCATCTCGGCGGTCGTAATCGCCTTGTTCGTATACCGACGTATGGCCTCTTCAAGCGCCTCACGGAATTTCTGACTTTGTACGATATTCGAACGCTCGGTGATCCGGATCTGGTCGTTCAGTAGCTTTCGCAGTGTCTCCAAGGCCAGGTTCTTCTGCTCCATTGCGGCGACTCGCCCGAGGAATTCGTCGCTGAGAATGTCGATGCGGACTTCCTCAAAGCCTGCAACTGCGAACAGATCGATCACCCTGCCTGCCTCGACCGCCCCGCCGATGACCTGACGCACTGCGTTGTTGATGTCGTTCTGTCTGTCGCCGACACCACTGCCATTGGCGTCGTCCGCCAAACGCTTGCGGATCATCACCACAATGTGCTGAAAAAACGCAAGATGCGGCGCAATCCGTTCCGTCTCCGGCCGCGGCACGGAAAGCGCGAACGCGTCCGACAACTCCTTGACCAGCGTCCTCAGACGTTTCCAGCCGTCGTCTTGGCCGAATACATGGTCGATAGCGCCAAGATATACAGGCAGCGCTTGCTTCGGATCGCCTTGTAGCGCCTGCTCGTAATCGCAGCCGTGGAAAAACGATTTCAGCTTTTCGAAGGCCGATTCCATGGCTGGCACTGCTTCATCTTGCACATCTTTCACTGCCTCGCCCGTCCCGCCGGCCTGTGTGTAGATGGCCAGCGCATCGGCCAGCCGATCTGACAGACCAAGCAGGTCCACGATCAGGCCGCCAGGCTTCTCGCCATAGACCCGGTTGACGCGAGCAATCGCTTGCATAAGGTTGTGCGTTGCCAGCGGCTTGTCCAAGTACATAGTGTGCGCCGGTGGACAGTCGAAGCCTGTCAACCACATATCACACACGATCACGAGACGCAGATCATCGCTGGGATTTTTGAAGCGTTCGGCCAGCCGTTTACGGGCCGCCTTTGTGCGCACGTGACTGCGCAACGGCTCCTCATCACGATGATCCCCGGTGACGACGACCTTTATCGCCCCTCGCTCGTCATCCGGATCGTGCCATGCTGGGCGCAGCGCCCGGATCGCGTCGTACAGCCGAGCGGCAATATCCCGACTCATCGTCACGACCATCGCTTTGCCCTCTATCACGGCGCGGCGTTCTTCCCAGTGATCAACAACAAATTCTGCCAGCCGTTCTATGCGTTCCTGCGCGCCGGCAAGCGTCTTCAAAGGCACGCTGATATACTGTTCGGCGTCCTTTCCCTCAGCATCCGCGGTGGCTGCTTTCTCCAACTCCTCTTCCGCTGCTTTCGCGCCCGCCTCGTCTATCGTCAACTTGATAATCCGGGCCTCGTAGTAGAGTGGCTTCGTGGCTCCATCTTCAACGGCCTGGCGCATGTCGTATATGTCCGCGTAATCCCCGAAGACATGTCTCGTGTTTTTGTCGTCTCCCTCCAGCGGCGTTCCGGTGAAGGCTACAAAGGTCGCGTTAGGCAAGGCCAGGCGCATCCAGCGGGCACCGCCTTTTACGAAACCGTACTGGCTGCGGTGAGCCTCGTCAGCCATCACAACGACATTCTCACGCTTCGAAATGACGCCGTGCGCCTCGGTGAACTTCTGGATCGTGGTGAACACCACTCCGCCCGAAGGGAGGTCCAGCAACTCCTTGAGGTGCTCGCGGGTTTCAGCCTGGACCGGTCGGTCGCCCAGCAGAGCACGGCCAGCCGCGAAGGTGTCAAATAGCTGGTCATCCAGATCGTTGCGATCTGTGATCATGACGATGGTAGGGTTCTTCATTCGAAGATCGCGCATCAACGTCCCAGCCAACATCAGCATGGTGATCGACTTGCCCGCGCCCTGTGTGTGCCAAATCACACCGGCGCGTCCGTCGCCGTGGCCCGACGATGACTTCATCCGATCGAGCACGCTTGCCCGCATCTTTCGCATCGCTCGAAACTGATGGTAGCCCGCTATCTTCTTGACGATCTCGCCGCGTTCGTCCTCCTCAAAGAGGACGCAGTTACGCAGGTAGTCCACTAAGGCTTCTGGAGCGAACAGCCCTCGTATCAGCCCCTCTAGCGTGGATGCGCCCCCTTCCGGCGGACGCCACGGCATGAACCTGTTGCGGTTGCTTGTGAGCGCGCCAACGCGAGTCAGCAATCCGTCTGACACTACCAGCGCCTCATTCATTACGAACAGGTCGGGGACCAACTCCTTGTAGCGGCTCAGTTGATTGATGGCAACGTCCAGGCTCGCTTCAGCGACGACGGGGGCTTTGAGTTCGATCACTGCGATCGGAAGGCCATTCAGAAAAACCGTCAGGTCTGGCCGAAAGCGCTTCCCTGATGGGTCGGTAACGGTAAGTTGCCGTACGACCAATATGTCGTTCTCTTCAGGCTTCTCGAAATCGACAACGTAGGCACGGTCGCCGCGCATCTCCCCGCTGGCAGGATCTTGATACTCTACCTCGACACCTTGAGTGAGCAGGCTGTGGAACCAGCGGTTATTCTGGATGAGGGTTGGATGCGGTGGGTTTGAGAGGTCGCGCACAACGCCTTCGATAGTGTCATGCGGAAACTTCGAGTTGATCCGGTGCAGTGCAGACTCGAGGCGGCCCTTCAGGATGACTTGCAACGTGCCGTCTCGCTCCCCTGCATCATCGATCTCTGTTCCACGTTTGGTAGTTATGCCTAGCGCGCTGAAATGCACGGAGGCAACATCCTCGACGAGCCTTTCTGTGGGCAAAGACATAGTCAATTGCCTTTCTCCTCACTCTTTCCATTCTGTTCGTCGAGGCCCTCACCATCTCCCTCCCCATTGCGTGCGGCGATGAACTCCTGCAGTGCAGCTCTGTACGCTGCAAGATCTGTGTAGAACAGAACTTGGCTAGGGATCAGTTCCACTTCGCCCAACCTGATCGGCTCATAGTCGCGGTCAATCTCCTCATTAAATTCCGGATGATCCTCGTAGTAGACGCGTGCTCCTGGAGTCTGACTACTTGCTTCGCGATGGGTGCGGTAGAGGAAAGCAACGATAGTGTCCGCCGCCTGCGCTGCCAGCGTAGCTTGCCGCAGGCCCAGTCGGGCGGCGAAGGCGTCGCGACCGTGGGCGACCATTCCGTAATTATTTCGCAGTTCACACAGCCCCTGAATTGTCTGCAACATTCCTCGTATTGTCTTCTCCACCGAGTCCCTAGTCTTCGCCGGTGTAGGATTGTCGTCGGGCAATAATTTCAGGCGATTTGTTGTTTCCCTCAACAGCTTCGGCGAGTCCCAACTTGTACTAGCTGGTTGACCTATGTCTGCGAGTACCGTCTTGCAAACAGTATCGACCAACCCCTTCGAAAGATCGAACGCGAAATCGGGAACACTTTCCAACGCATTTTCTATCGCCTCAATGTGCTGTTCAATAGGTTCCGCGACCGGACCGTCCAAGATTGCGGAGCGAGCGCCGACCATTTGAAAGCGGGGCGGAGAGGATTCAGCCATCAGCAGCCTCTACGGTAACTTGCCCGCTCAGCAAGTGAGGGAGGATGTAATCGCGCGTTTCAGCCAGACAGTCATTCTCTTTGACACAAGCGGTGAGTAGGCCGAATAGAGGATCAACCGCCTGCCCATACGCCGCAACTACCTCATCAGGCGGCTTCATGATCGGGATTGGACGAAAGTTCTTTTTGCTGATCTCGGGAAATGTTGTGCCGCCCGCCCGAGCTCTTATCGTCTCCATCGAACTGCGTGCCCAGTTCAGGATGAAGGCAGGCGGTAGCGGACCGTCACAGATCATAGCGATAAACCCTTGGTTGACCGCAGTCGGCACGCGTGAAATTGCTAGATAGCCAATCGGTGCCCGCGAAGACATTAGAACGGTACCGACAGGAAGCAGGCCAGAGCTAATTTGGTCCACCCCCGCGTTCGTGATGTGGCGCTCCGTATCAAGCAATACCGGATGCGAGAGGCGCGACAAATCCTTTGGCGTTGCCCAACGATGCTCTCCTCCATCCCAGTAATCCGGCTCCTTTGTACTTGGTGTGCTACCTCCCTTCACAGTAACAACATCGCCGATGTTCTCCACCTCCCAGCCTTCCGGCACAGGGCCGATCGCGGAATCGACGAAGTTGGTGGGGAGGGCATCGAAAACGTGCTGAGGCATGGAAGGGAAGGAACCGGCCCCGGCAGCTTTCGCTTTCATCGGCTCGAAGTCCACGAACCACGCCCGATAGACGGCTCGCGCCAACTGCTCCAACGTCTGGGCTGTATGACGGTTGTGATCGATCTTATCGTCAAGCGCGCCGAGCACGCCAGCGATGGCCTCCCAAGAATCTTCGTTAGGCAACCAAAGAGTCCGTGCGTGAGCGGCGTCTCGATTCAGCCCCGGTACGGCACTATCACTGTTCATCTTCTCTAGGCCGGCGCTTTTCAACGCGTAATACATGAAACGCGCCTCATCTAAATTTTCGAAATCGATGAAAAAAGTTGTGTCTATCGGCCAGCATGGAATTTTCGAAAGGTGAACTACACCGACCGTCCCCTTACGCCCAATTACAACTGTTGGTCCATAAGTAAAGGCCTCGTTATGGTAGCCAATGATCCCGTTGGACCCGTATACAGGGATGCTGCCAGAAATCCTCTTGGCCTCGGGCAATCCTTTCCCGTAAGAAAGCGGTGCGAGTTCTTCTACTGTAAATTCATTCATAGTATTGAAGTCCCGAAAGTTGTCTCCTGACTTCCTCCGCTAGCCGCTCCCCTTCTGAAAAGGAATCTTCTAACTCCCCCAGGATGTGGGGAAACTTAACCGAGAACGGCTCTTCGTCTCCCCTTCGTTCTTCTGCGCCAACGTAGCGGCCGGGGTTGAGTACGAAGCCTCTATCCTTGATGCCTTCGACGGTCTCAGCTTTGCAAAAACCGGGGGTGTCGTGATAAAGCCACTCCCCGTGCTTAGCTTGGTCCCACCAATCTGGCGCGGGCTCACCACGCCACTGGCGGTAGGCGTAGACGATGCGACCGATGTCTGAATCGTGGCCAGGATCATCCTCCCCACCGGCGGTAAGCTCACGCTGGGTGCGATTCAGCATAGTGCCGAGCTCGCGAGCATCAACGAACAGCGTCTCTCCTTCACGGTCACGCCCGCCATATTTCAGGTTCCCGCCTGTTTTGTCCCGGGTGAGAAACCACAGGCACGCGGGGATGGCGGTTGTGAGAAACAGTTGCGCTGGCAGAGCGACGATTGCGTCGACCAGGTCTGCCTCAACGATGTGCTGGCGGATCTCCCCTTCCCTTCCTGTGTTCGAAGAAAGCGATCCATTGGCCATGACAAAGCCCGCGACCCCGCCGCCTCTTCCGTTAGGCGGCGCCAGGTGGTGGATGAAGTGCTGGATCCAGGCGTAGTTAGCATTGCTGTTCGGAGGCGTCCCGTAGCGCCAGCGGACATCTTCCTGAAGCAGGTCTCCTGACCAGTCAGAATCATTGAAGGGCGGATTCGCGAGAATATAATCGGCTTTGAGGTCCGGGTGGAGGTCTCTTAGGAAAGAATCAGCGGGTTGCGGCCCAAGATTGGCTTCAATGCCTCGGATGGCAAGATTCATATGGGCGAGCCGCCAAGTCGTTGGGTTCGACTCCTGACCGAAAATCGAGATATTGGTCTTCAGCCCGCCATGAGCTTTGACGAAATTTTCGGACTGGACAAACATGCCTGCCGAACCGCAGCAAGGGTCATACACCCGCCCTTCGTAGGGTTCGAGCATCTCCACAAGCAGGCGCACGATGGAGCGCGGCGTAAAGAATTCGCCGCCGCGTTTTCCCTCCGCCTGGGCGAACTTGCCCAAGAAGTATTCGTATACGCGGCCTAACATATCACGCGCCCTAGACTGATCGTGCTTGAAACCGGCACCTGAGATCAGGTCGATCAGCTCTTTCATTTTCTGCGGTTCTATCCCCTTGCGGGCATAGTCACGCGAGAGCTTCCCTCTCAATTTCGCCGGGTTGTCTCGTTCAACGGCGTAGATTGCATCGTCAATGAGTGTGGCGATGTCTGTTCGCGCTGCCTGACTCTGCAGATGGCTCCAACGCGCCTCAGGTGGCACCCAGAAGACATGTTCTGCAGTGTACTCGTCACGATAGTCCAACAGGGATTGCAGTTGTTCTCCAGTAATCCCTTCCGCCTCCAACTCTCCTTTAAGTTTCTCATGACGCGCCTCGAAAGAGTCGGATATGTACTTCAAAAAGAGGAGGCCAAGGACCACGTGCTTATACTCGGCTGAGTCGATTTGGCCACGCAGTTTGTCGGCGGCGTCCCAAAGAACTTTGGCGTAGGATAGGTCGGCGCTAAGTGTATCGGCGTTCGTCATAGCTATTCCTATTCGCTTTTTTCGGTCATCCCAAGCTTTCGGTTGGGGATTGGGCCGTAGTGTACCCGCTTGACAGCGGTTTTGCCAGTTCAGGGAGGCGTGGGCGGCCCCCGAGCGCAATCCGGCGGCGAACAGATAGCCTATGCTGACACCGGCACAACTGGTGGAACTCTGCTAACTGCTGGACCTTGGGGGAAGGCGGCCGAAACCTAGTGCGCGCAGTATGCGGCGGAAACGGGCGCAACACGCGATCCGGCTCATGGCCGATGAAGAGTACTGCATCATCGAGGACGTAGACGGCGACTGGCGCCTAATCCCCCTGAAACGACGCCGTTTCGCGTCCTGGACTTGGCGGTCGGGTCCGGACTCTCCCACACGGGCGCTCTCAGGTGAAATCTGGACTTTACCGTTGCCGATCCTGGCAGTCCGCGGTGTCTGCGATAGGCCGATTAGCGCTCAGAGGGACTTCCGCCGCTAGGTCAGTCGACAGGCTGAGAGAAAGCGTCTTGTTGCCGTCTCCATAGCGCGTTCACTATTTCCGTCAGCACTTCCCGTCGCAACGTGCGGGGGCAGATCGGCGAGGTGCACCGCGTCCATGATCCCCTAGGGTTCACTTTCCACCTTTGTCTGCGCCGTGCGCTTGTCTGCGCTCATTGTGTCCCTCCCTGTTTGGTGCGTAGGTAGTCCATCACTTGCGCCGCAATTTCTCTGTTTGGTTTGGCCGGCACTGTGGACGCTTCCGCCGCTTGCATGGCCGCGGCCGCCGTCGGATAGTTCCTGCCCCGTCCGGTCTCTTGTCCTTGCAGGGTGCGTACAACGAATGCCCACAGGCCGGAACGCTCCAATGACACAACCGCCGCCCGCGTGCGATTGGCAATCTCGCTGTTGATATAATCCCCGCGCCGCGTCAACCGCCATCCCCGCATTGTTCCTTCCTGGTGCTTGCCGACGCCGGCCGGTTGCCGCGTCGGCACTTCTTCTATCAAACTGTGAGTCCCGCACCTGAACGCCTATCAGCCGCCCGTCATTTGGCGCCAGTGTCAGGTGTCCGGCTATGGTACGATAAGGGCAATGGGCGAGGCAACTTTCCGGCAAATACCTGACCTTCAGGTCCTGTTCGATCCCTTCAATCAAGTCGGTTCCGCTCGATCTGGCGCGTCCGTTTGCGCCCCTCACAGGCATGTCGTCAGGGGCGCAAACCACAGGCGCAGTGGCATAACGGCCGCCCCGCCAGGGGTGCAGACATAGGCGCAGCATAGCCGAAACAGGGGAGAATCATGGCAATAGGGCAGGCGGATACCGGCGCCATCCTCCTCGCTCGCCTTCTCCGCTCGCCGCGGTGCGTCCGTCCAACCCGCCGGCACTGGCAATCACGGCAGCTGGCACAAAACAACATCCCTTTTGTCTGGTATCAACGCGCGCAACCCGCCGGCCCTCCTTTCAATCCCCTCACGATTCCCTAACCCCTAGCCCAGGCTGGGATTCGGCCAGGGAGCGAGAGACAGCGCCTGGCCGCCCTTACCCGCCAGCTCCTGGAAAAGAGCGGTCGTGACGCGGTCCTGGGGCACAAACGTGGAGAGATACAGCTCCCCATAACCGCTGATGCTGGTGTTGGTAAAGACCGTGTACGCGACCGGCCCGTGCGCGCCGTGCAGGTAGGAATAGCTGCGCAGACGGCTGTAATCGTCGTAACCGTCCTCGTGGCTGTCCGCCCACAGCCCGTAAAAGTCGGGATACGCGGACAGGGCGCTGAAAAGCTGCCGGAAGCGTTCAGTGTGCCGGTAACGCAGCGTCATGGCCCGCCACTGCTGCACATTGGCGAGAGCGATCGGCCGCCAGCCGCGCCCCAACATCTGGCGCAAGCGCCCATCGGGAGCCAGGAGAAAAGCGATGTTGTTAGCGCCCGCGGCAGTTTCCCGGGCAGCCTTGAGTTGGGCCAGGTTCAAGTCGTGAAAGGCGAGCAGCGCGCGGTTGACGCCGATGACGTCGGCGAAGGGGTCCATGAGGAAGGCCGGCGCGCAGAGCGTGTCCAGCAATGCCCAGACCTGCGTGAACACCTCTTCACTGCCCAGGGCCGCGCGCACGAGCGACGCGTCCGTCACCTCGCTGGCCATGGCAAAGAACTCCCGGCGTTCGAAAGATGTGAGTTGAAAGGCCTGCGCCAGCCCCTCCAGGATCTGCCTGTCCAGCCGCGCCTGCTCGCCCCGCTCGATTTTGCCCACAATCCGCACGGTCAACCCGGTCTCGTCGGCCAGTCGATGCTGGCTCCAACTGTGTCCGCTGGCAAAGTCGATCTGCTCCTTGCGCAACGCGGTCACGACCTGGCCGAAAGCCTTGTGCTCCACGCCCTCCCCCTCATCATCGTTGCCGGCGCTCTCGAACTGATGCAGATCCCAAAGGAGACCCGGAATCGTAGAACTGCGATTCGTTTTGCTGTTTTCTTCCTTCCGTCAGAAACGCGAGATTGGGGATCCTGATGCTGAACGAAGGTTCGAGAGTCTGTACTGCCCTCACCCATCCAGGTCAGATCCCCATAAGTTTAAGTCTACCACGTCCGTATGTAATTAGCGTGTCACCTCCCTCTTTTTCTGTGGCATTATAGTGCCAATATTGGGAAGTCCGTCTCCTTCCAGGACTTTGTACGACATTGCGACACGGAACCGCAGATATTAGCAGTCGAACTGCTTCTTGGAGGTCTATAACTTCCAACAAGGGAACAGTCTGAACTCCTGAGCCCGCTGATTCCTTCACCCAATGAGCTCCTGTCAAGCTATATACCGATTTTGGTACATAGCCCTGCCGAAATCGGTATATTTGCGCTGGCCAGTTCCCGTTGCAGGGGCGTAAGCTGTGCCCCACAACCGTATAGCGCCTTTCGCGCCGGCACAGTCCGGCAACAGCGGCCGAGACAAGGAGTCATGCAATGCCCTACACCAACCCATTCAGAATGGCAGTCGACATCGGCATGATGCTGGCATTCGCCCTGACCGCTCTCTTCGTACTGCTTCCCGGAACGCAGCCTCTGCTGACAGACGCAGCCTTCCTGACATCGACGGGCACAGCGCCCCCGGCCTCGATGGCCTCGCACGCCGAGACCGCCGCCGGCAAGGGAGCCGTCAGCATCGAACCGCATGTGGCAACCGCGGCTATAGGGGTGGAAGTCCTGAGTCCAACCGTGAAGGAAGCCAGTTCAGCCGCCCAGGCCGTAATGACGGATGTCTGGGCCGCGCTCGTCGCCCAGAACGTTGACGAATCGGACATCCGCATCAGTCACCTCAACATCTTTGCCGAACGCCTGGGTCCGGACGGCCTGCTCAATGAAAATCAATCGCGTTACCACGCCAGCAACACCCTCCACATCACGATTCGGGACCTGGACAGCATCGACGCCGTGCTGGATGCTGCGATCGCCGCCGGCGCCAACAACATATACAGCGTCGACTTCAGCCTGCCCGATCCGGCTGCGGTCGAGTCCGAAACGCACGCAGGCGCTGGCCCGCGCCCGCGCCAAAACTGACGAACCGGCGGAGCTGCTCGGGCTCAGAACCGCAGGCGTGCCGCACATCAGCGTAGTCCTGGGCCCGGGCCGCGGCTCGCCCCATCACACTCTTCGAGGCCTTCTAAGGGCAGGTTCAAGGCAGACGAACAGGAACCCGGGAGGAGCACGCATGGCCAGGGATTTCAAGAGTATGACGCGTATCGAGTTGGAATCCGAACTGTCTGCCGAGCGCGCCGCAACACGGCGCAGCCATGCAGTGATTGTCATGATGGCCGTATTGGGATTCATGATGGCTGTGCTGGGAGCAGCTGGCACTCTGATGCCGGCCGCCGGTTGAAGCTGGTGACGCCTATTAAACGAACCCTCATCCTTACTGCCGTTCAAACGGCGCAACACAGCATCAGACCGCGATCCCGCTTCATGGCCTCCCAGTAAATCTCTTACGCCAAGGAGGAAAACATGAGGATGAAACTTTCAGGCAATGACAGGATATGGGGACTGGCAACTGCGGGCGTAACGCTGAGTTTCTTCATCTGGGGGTTTCAGGGATCGGGGCCGCTGATCATACTTGCAATCATCTCCTGCATCCTGCTCGTCCTCTCTTTCGCCGTTCCATCGAAATTCCAGCCGCATCTCTTTTCCTCTGTCATTCTGATGATGGTAGGTGTGCTCGTTGGCGTCTTCCTTGAAAAACTGCTTGGCGACATCCCTTACATCTGGTGGGCTGTGTGCGCGTGGCCGCTAACTGCCGCCGCCGCCGGTCTGCTCCGGCCCTTTCCCTTCCTGAAAAGAGCATTCCCCCTCCTGAGAATGACGGCTGCAGGTGATGCCGGGAAAAACGCAGGAAGAGGGAACGTGAAGAACTACCGGCCCCAGGTCATTTCTATTCTCGTTCTGGGACTGGCAAGCACGATCGGCACCGCCGTGGCCCACCTGTTCAGCCTCTACACCCCCGACCTGTACGGATCGCGTAAGATGTCCGAGAGCTTTGGCCCTGTAGGGTACGCCTTCCTTTTCTGGATAGGTTCCGCCCTTTCCGTACTGCGCTTCGGCCCTTTCAAAACATATCTGCCAAAAGACCGGGAGGACGGCCAAACGTGAAGATTCCTGCCCGCCGGCTAGGAAGCCGCGGTCGTGGTTATCGTCCTCACACGCCTGCTCGATTTTCGATCATGGACTGCTCTCGAGAGGTTGATTATGTCTGTCGCTGTAAGTGTGTTGCAGCCCTTTTCCGCGCCGGTCAAACAGGTTGCAGAGGCCGCCGGCTGTACCCCGGAAGCAGACGGAAACTCTGTTCCCTCCCCCGTAATTCTGTAACACAAATCGGGCAAATGCTTACACAAGGAGAACATCCGGATGCAAAGCAGAAAATGGACCAGGACGGCGATCTGCCTGGCTGCAACCTCAACATTCATCCTGACGGCCCTGTACTTCGTCGCTACCCCCTATATGACGTCCGCCGCCCTGGCAAACGAAACGACGACCGCTTCCGCCTCCACGCAGTCGGTAACCGTTGTCGGCGAAGGCGTAGTCAACATCGAACCGGACGTTGCCGCCGCCAGAATCGGCGTCGTCGTTCTCCGCTCAACCGTGAGAGAAGCCAGTTCTGAAGCCGGCGGGATCATGCAAGCGGTTAAGGCCGCCCTGCTCGCGCAGAACATCGAGGAGAAAGACATCCAGACCAGGCACTTCGACATTTCCGCCGAGCGCTATGGTCCGGAGGGACTGCTGCAGGAGGACCAGGTGCAGTACCATGTCCGCAATATCGCCTTTGTCACCATTCGCGACCTGGACAACATCGGCGGCGTACTCGATGCTGCCATTGGGGCCGGAGCCAACGACATCGGCAGCGTCAGATTCAGTCTGGAAAATCCGGCTGCCGTCGAGTCTGAGGCCCGTGCCATGGCCGTCGCCGATGCCCGCGCCAAAGCGGAGGAACTCGCCGACCTGATAGGCGTAAGTGTTGGTGAAGTGACCGAAATCAGCGAGATCATCGGGCACGGCGGCGGATTCTTCAACAATAGCTTTTCCGAAATGGCCTTGGCCGACTCCGCCTTCAGCATCGGGGAGCTCACGCTGGCGATGCAACTCCAGGTCACATACAGGCTCCAGTAAAGATGCAAACAACCGGAGGGGGCCCGGTCGCACCTTCACCGCCTGTTTCGCCCGGTGCGCACTGTACGCAATGACCGAGGCGTTCGCCTGAACGAAATATGAACCCTGCCTGCACAATTCGCACCGCGGCTGATGAAATCACGGGTCCGTATCGCTGACAAAGCGCAAGGGAGAAACATCCAAAATGAATGAATCCTTATTCGGTCTGCTTCCAGGCTATGACGATGGCTACACCGACGACAACCGGCCGTCAAGGCAGCCCAGCCGGCAAACGCTCAGGAGCCTGATCACCGATTTCCAGACGAACCCGCTGCCCCTGCCCGTCTGGATCTGGAACTGCATTGTCATCTACATCATGATCAGCGTGTCATTGTTTCTGCTAAAGATCGGGGTCGTCATCCTGGTCGGGCTCCCCTTATTTCTCTTGAGACTTTTTGGATAACGGTGAGACCAAATGGAGTCGTGCATATGTCCTCTCCCAACATCCTCTTTCTGATGACCGACCAGATGCAGGCCCGCGTCCTCGAACCGGACAACCCCTGCCGGACCCCCAATCTGGACCGGCTTGCCGCCGGAGGTGTGCGCTTCCGCCGCGCCTACACGCCCAACGCCGTCTGCTCGCCCGCCCGCGCCAGCCTGATGACCGGTCTGCTGCCCCACAACCACGGCGTCCTCTTTGTCGAGCACACCGTCGAAGCCGATCAGGCCAGGCTGCGCACGCCCTATCTCCACTGGGCCGATCAGCTGACCGCCGCCGGCTACGACACCGGCTACTTCGGCAAGTGGCATGTGGAGCGCTCCAACAACCTCTCCCGCTTCGGCTGGCAGGAGCAGGGCGCGCTCTTTGATAACCCTGACTGGGACGCCGCCCGCTTCTCGCTGGAACGCCATCTCGACGGCCCGCCCGGCTACCGGCCCAACCGCTTCTACGGCGTCTGTGATCTGCCCGCCGGCGAACGCGGAATGGGCAAAACGACCGGCGCCGCGCTCGCCTATCTGGACACGGTCCTGGCCGCAAGCGCGCCCTGGTGCTGTTTCGTCAGCTTCACCGAACCCCGCGATCCCTTCTACTGCCACCAGGACGCCTTCGCCCGGTACGACGTCGACTCGATCCCGCTGCAGCCAAACATCCACCACGACCTGAGCGGCCAGCCCAATCTCTACAAACGGGCCGCGCAGGTGTGGCGCGGCTGGACCGACCGCGAACACCGCGAGGCCGCGGCCTGCTACTACGCCTCCATCAGCGAGATCGACCGGCAGTTCGGGCGCCTTCTGGACCGTGTGGAACGCGCCGGCCAGCTCGAAGACACGATCGTGGTGATGACGTCGGACCACGGCGAGCTTCTCGGCGCGCACGGGCTTTACTGCAAAAACATCGGCGCCTTTGAAGAGATCTACAACATCCCCCTCGTGATGGCCGGGCCCGGCGTGGCCGCCGCCGCGGTGAGCGACGCCCGCGTCGGCCTGCAGGATGTCGGCCAGACACTTCTGGATCTGGTCGGCGCGCCGCCGCTGGATGACATCGACGGCAGCTCCTTTGCCCCCCTGCTGGCCGGTCCCCATGACACCTCCGCCTGCCGGAAGGGATTCGCCGAATACCACGGCGGGCGCTACACGCTCACCCAGCGCATCCTGTGGGACGGGGACTGGAAATTCGTTCACAACGGCTTCGACTATGACGAGCTCTACAACCTTGCCGTAGACCCCTTTGAGATGAACAACCTGGCGCAGGATCCGGCCCATGCCCGCAGAATCCAGGCCATGACCCGGCACATGTGGTCTATCGCCGTTGAATCCGAGGACCACAGCCTCGCCAACACCCACGACCCGCCGCTGCGTATCGCAGCCGCAGGACCGGGATAGAGGGCGTCGACATTTGGAAACGATTGTCCAATATGTGACCAGAACGGGACGCCTGCGGGCAAAATCGGACTGCTTCGCATACGTTTATAGTACTCTGCATGAGTGAAAGGAGATTGGGATGCACAAGACAACCGTTTTGACATTTGTGCCATTTGTGGGAATGGCAATTGGCCTGATATGGGCAGGATTAATGTCATATGTCGCCGTTGCCGTAATGCTGACGGCTGCTCTCCTTCTCCACTTCCTGGTGCCGGCCAAATATAATGGACACTTCGCTACGTTTGTAATTGTGTTTTTTGGCGGGTATCTATTGGCAGTTCTGGCAGAAAACATGCTTGGCGAGATTCCAGCTTGGACAGCTTGGACGTGGCTGGCGCTTTCACTCACTGTCAGTGTGTTTCTTCCTGTCCCGGATTTCACCCGGAGAAACAACAGCAATGAAAAACCGCCAGCCCCGAATTCTCACACTTCTTAGCCTTGGAACAGGAGGCGCCATTGGCATCACCATCGCCCACACGCTCTACCTGGACGTTTCCGGCTCAGCCTGGCGGTGATCGGCGGCGGGCGGCCGTTTGAAGGAGCAAGCCCATGCGTGTACAACCTCAACCTCCGCAAGCAGGTCGGATTCACACCTGGCGCTGCCAGACCCGCGTTTCCAGGGACGACGCATGTCAATCGGGATTATGTGCCGTGCAATGCGGGTTAATGGGAAGACAAAGGAGAAAACGCCATGTTGAAGAAGCTTCTGATTGCCGGGCTCGCGGTACTGATTACTGCCTGTGTGCCCATACCGCAGGAGACACCGGTAGCATTGACTTCGACTCCGATTCCGCAACCTGTCCATACGCCCACTGGAACCGTTCAGCAAGGCGATTGCGTTATGCACGGTGGCAGCCCTGCTCCCACTCTTCCTGACACGGATTGCAGAGCTTGGGAAATGCTCCACTCATTACTGTTTATGGCCGATATGATGGCGAACAAAAGTCAAGGCCCTACGGCATCAGAGCTCGTCGCTTTTGAAGAGGAGCTGTATCCCCTCTTTTTCCAGGCTCAACGCAACTGTGGCGAGTGGCTTGAACCATATGTAGATTACGAACCAATTACAGACTACCTTGGCATCATCATGGCGATAGGCAAGCAGGAGTATGATTATGACCCGCCCTCTTTACTCCAGTTTCTGATCGAGGGAGCTTCTACCGAAGAGTTTGCAGATCAATCTGAATCGACCGGTTGCGTGAAAAATCTTTTCCTCCTTTTTGTCGCATACTCTGAATGACCGGTCATACATAAAGATGGCCCCCATCCCGAGAGCGCACTGCTGTCAGGCAAGAGGCCGGCGGCATGGGAGAGTTCAGGAAGATATTTTTGGGACACGGAGAACGGCAACACCTTTTTGATCCGCGGAGGACGCGGAGGGGCGCGGAGAACGGCGAAACTTTTTCAGATCCTTGGAGGGGCGTCCTGCGGAGGATGCGGCGGGGCTGCATTTGTCACATATTGAATGGCATTCGCCCAATGTCAAGGCTACCTGACTTTGCCGCGCTGGATTGGCGATGCGTTCAGGCCGTATGCGGTCGATTCACGAGAACTGATTCTCATGCTCGTGCTGCCGTGGCTATGTGTTCAGTTTGCGTGGATACAGGTCGGGACAAATGAGAGAGGAAAAGCAAGATGAATGACGATCTGTGGAGGTTTCCTTGGGGAACTTTTACGGGCGAGCAGGTGTGGGAGTTCACGAACTTCATCGAAAGCATTGAGGTCATCGTCCTGCCCGCTGTCTACCTTATTCTCGTTGTTATGGTTCCATCGGTAAGAACATTGATCAATATCTGGTATGCCATCGGAGTATGGCTATTGGGCGGCTAAGAGCCAGAGATACGTACAGCCAAGTATATAGATCCCATATTTTTGGGATGGAACCATTTCGGCACAACGGGCGTTGTTATCCGAGAGTCAAAATGGTCGGTCTCGAATGAATGGAATCCCGGTACCGCCAGAAATCCTGAGTGCCAGAGATTCTATGAATCTCATTTCGCCCAACGATTAGCCATCTGTTTCAGAAAGGAAAAGGAAGATGAAGAGTCGCAACGTAGCCTTTATAGCGTTCGTGATCGCCGTTCTGGCAGGTTGTGTGCCGATTCCGCAGGTAGAGCCGCCGGTTACGAGACCCCAGGAATCGAAAGCTGGACTGTCCGACCTCGCCAGTCTTTTCGCTAAGTGGGATGCGCACGACGACCCGATAGAATACCTGGATTTACTGAAAGAGCTCGAGGGCTGTATGGCCCCTTTCTCCGATCCTGAATTCAAAGGCGTCTTAACTGACGGAGAATATTCTGCTTTTCTTATCTACGCCGTCTCTGTCTCAATGGCAGCAGCCGGTGAAGAAATCAGCAAAGAGCACAGGTCAGAAAGAAAATCTGACAATCACAGACTCGGCTTTCAATACCTGACACGAGTGATGGAAACTTGCGACGAGGACTAAGGCTCGTTACGTAGCTCTAATCCTTGGGCTGCACCGAATATGACATTGCGGAGGTTGTCGAAGCGGCTTCGTCCTTGAAAACTGACTGCAATACGCAAGGGGAGGCCAATGATGAAACAATCGCTACTGTTTGTACTGACTCCGACGCTTCTGGTCCTAGTATCCTGTACGCCTTATGGACACTGGAGCAGTTACAGTCATTGGCATTACAACTGTGAGGAATTCCCTACGCGTGAAGAGGTTGAAGCGGTCCTGGAGGAGAAGGCTGATCTTATTGAGAGGTTGGCGGAGGAGGAATTGATTTGGTCGGCTGACGTAAGTACGTGTCCGCAAGGCGCTTTCATCACGCTGTTTCATGGCGGCGAGTGGCAAAAAGCATCTGTTCTGGAGATTCTCGATGAAGCCGGAGCCAGGACCGAAGGGTTGAACCGCTTCTTTGGCATACCATTTCGATTTGTCAACGTATGAAAACAAGACTGGTTGCGCTGTTTCTGACGTCTCTGGTCCTGGTCTCCTGTACGCCCTATGGACACTGGGGCAGATACGACTGGTGGCGAGACAACTACCCTGACTTCCCATCCGACGAGGAAGTCGAGCAGGTCGTTGAGGAGAAAAAAACTCTTCAAAGAGTTGTTGGAAAAGCGGCTGATCTACAAGCAGGTGATTATAACCCCATGTCTGGATGGAGCCTTTATCACTCTCTATTCCAAGAACAAGGCGGGTGCGCTCAAAGTGTTGAATGGAGCCAACGCCAGGGCCGAAGGACTGACAATGTTCTGGGGCGTTCCTTTTCGATTTATCAGAGACTAGGGGAACTGCAATGAAATATGTCATCCTGATTGTCTCTCTGGCACTGCTGGTTGGATGTGTGCCGATACCAGCCGAGCCTCCTCCTGAGCCTGTTCCTGATTTTCTTGATTCCGCAGTCGAAGCTGGCTTGCTCGATCTCGCTTCTGTGTTCGCGCGCCATGACAGCTGGACTTTCACGCGCCATGACAACCAGTTCGCGCGCCATGACGGCCAATTCGCACGCCATGACGGCCAGACCGATGTAACGGAGTATGTGGATGTGCTTCTCAGCATACGGGATTGCATCACAAATGACTTGGGAGACTTTGCTGCGGACCTCGGTCTGGAAACCGAGGCAGGACATACGGGTTATGTCGCCTATCTGGTAGGAGTGCTCAGGTCGGCGGTGATGTATCACCGGCACATGGCGGTTGAATCGGGTGAAGTGAGCTCATACATTCCAGACGACAATCCCTGGAGAGGCCAGTACCACCTCTTACATTTGAAGTGGACACTGGCCTACTGCGAAGACAGCGGGGAACATGAATGGATGAAGACAGAGTGAATGTCCAGGCTTCGTCAGACCGGACAGACTGGTTCGAGTTGGCGTGCAAACTCGTGTTTGTCTTCATTTTCTGCGTGTTCGTCAGCTTCATCGCGGGCTTCACTTCCAGTCTGTTTTGGCACGCCCACTATGAGCCATTTCTCTACCCTTGTCCTGATGCGAATAAAGGCGGACTATGCGAGTACAAGCACCAGGCGCCGCCTCCACGCGATGAGCCCATTTTGTTCTACAGCTGAGTAGGCGAGAGCGCGAAATGCAGAAGATAAAACGCAGCTTGTTGCCAGTGACGATTCTGGTCGGCCTTACTTTGGGCTGGATTCTAGGCAAACAGACTCTCATGTACTACATCTTCGTCGGTTCGGAACCGATGCTTTTCCCCTGCCCGTATACCGACGATCCAAACACCATTGCCTGCTCCTAAAGGCGGTTGGAGCCACCCCCCAAACTCGCCGTTCGCTGGCACGGCTGGCCGCACCAGGAAGGTGTGCCTACATATCCACGGTCGAGCGGTATCTGGTTGATTGACTTTCTGTTTTTCGATCCGGATCATCTGCCTGACACGACACTGTCAGGCGTTATCCTGGCGGCGCTGATTGTGGATGTCGCGATTGGTTTTGCCAGCGGCTTTCCGCTTTACTGAGGCGTCCTTTAGGCCATAACCGAGCCCCTGCTCTCGATGCCGAGCCCGGCTTCTCTGCGCGAATTTCTTTTCGCCGGTCCTGTGACGGAACCGCCGTCATGGGGAACGTTTCGCCCTGACGGGTGACGCGGCAGCCAAACAAACCACAGGAGACAACACCATGTTGAGGACACTGCTGATTGCCGGGCTCGCGGTACTGATTACTGCCTGTGTGCCCATACCGCAGGAGCCGCCGGTAGCATTGACTTCGACTCCGATTCCGCAACCTGTCCATACGCCCACTGGAACCGTTCAGCAAGGCGATTGCGTTATGCACGGTGGCAGCCCTGCTCCCACTCTTCCTGACACGGATTGCAGAGCTTGGGAAATGCTCCACTCATTACTGTTTATGGCCGATATGATGGCGAACAAAAGTCAAGGCCCTACGGCATCAGAGCTCGTCGCTTTTGAAGAGGAGCTGTATCCCCTCTTTTTCCAGGCTCAACGCAACTGTGGCGAGTGGCTTGAACCATATGTAGATTACGAACCAATTACAGACTACCTTGGCATCATCATGGCGATAGGCAAGCAGGAGTATGATTATGACCCGCCCTCTTTACTCCAGTTTCTGATCGAGGAAGCTTCTACCGAAGAGTTTGCTGAAATGTCTGAATCGACCGGTTGCACTAAGAATCTCTTCCTGCTCTTTGTCGCATACGCTGAATGACCGGTCATACACAAAGATGGCCCCCATCCCGAGAGCGCATTGCTGTCAGGTAAGAGGACGGCGGCATGGGGGAGTTCAGAAAGATATTTTTCGGGTACGGCACAATATTTGGGGTAGGTTATGTGCTCCTGGATGTGGCGAGCCGATTACGGATTGGTGGGGCGACGTCTTGACCGCTTATGCAGGAGCCGGTCTCGCAGCAGCGCTCATGTACGTAGCTTCTAGGCGAAACCGTTCTGGATCGTGACAAAGGAGAGGGAAAAAATGAGCCAGGCAACTCCCAATTAGTAGCTAGGGGGTTGCGTACCCGTTAACTGTTCAATCGATGTATTCTAAGAATTCTCAGCGCAGCCTCTTGCAACCTTCAGATGTGACAATTGCGCCAGAAAAAATTAAGGCCGGAAGCCAGCAGCAGACCGGCTCCACGATGGACTCCATGATGAAGACCCCTGCAAAATCGTCGAAACCCAATAGTCCCATAAGAACGATGATAATCGAAGCTACCAAGGCGAAACTAGCGATGGTTTTTCGTTTCATGACATCCCTTTGTGGAACGGATGTGGGTTTGTCGGGAGTTTGGGCTGGTGGAAAATTGACATGCACGGCAATAGAGTTGAGGAGTAACAGAAGATGGCCTGAATGTGTCAGGCGGTCAACGGGAGGTCGGGTTTCCTCTCTGCAAAGTAAACTTCCACGGTGTAGATTTGCAGGACGGGCCACTTTTGGGACCGTCCCGCATTGACAGCCGCATCCCGTTGGTTACTTTCTCTTCAAAGCAGGTGAACACGCCCATATCGGCGTTTGCCTGCTGTCTCGCTCCGTTGAAAGCCCGTACATCCAACGGCCCCAGGCCGCTCGTGCCGCCTTTGACTTGGGAAACCACGCCCACAAATACACCCTTACGCAATGGATACCGACCGCGCCCGTCTATGGCGCCGTCGGCAACCTGTTTCTTATCGGCCTCCATGCCGGGCGTCAGCGAGGCCGCCCACTTCTCAAATTTGGGCTTGTCGTGTTCTGTAAGCGTCTTGGCATCATCGACCGTCTTAGGCATACCCACGAACTCAATATCGTCCCAGAGGCTGGTCAGAAATGCGTTAAGCCATAGGCGCGATCCTTCTCCGGGCAAATCGATAAGGACTTCGAGAGCCCCGTATATCAAAATGACGATGCAGAAGCAGTTCGAGAATCGGCCCAGCTGCCTTTCTTTTGGAGGTCATATACAAAAATAACATTAGAATTTCAGCGCAGGTCAGTTAAGAACCATCCCGGTGACCGATAAAATCGGCAGATCGATTGCACCGCTTTGTCGAGTTGAGAGGTGTTCATACCACGAGTCGGTTGCCAATCCTCTTGTCCTTCGCAAGTCCTATCCTTCTCTATCCCTGTCAGCATCAAAGAAAAAACGGTAGGTTGGTTCATAGAGCTTAATGAACGGCAATGCTTAGATCAAAGCGGGAGAAATATTATTTCTGGTCAGACAGTACCATCAGCGATAGCAAATTGTTCAGTTTTCTCTGTGGTCTTTGACGTCGCCTGGCCTTCCAAACCAATCAGGGTATTCTCCAACACTTAAGTGTTACTTTGGTATATAATCCCCAAAAGATCCACTGATCATCGAAGGGCCGCGCAGCTGCGCACAGAAAATCCGATACGCCCTTAAGGCCCTCCGCGGCCCACTCCGGCATCATTTCTAAAATGCGACCGCTCTACAGCCCGGACAATCCCCGCGCCCTCCGCGGATCAAAGGCAGTTAGCAGTTCTCCATGTCTCTCCGTGGACAAAGAAGCAGTTAAACCAAGAACTGAAAACTGCCGTCACCCCTCCCCCTCTCTCGCCTTCCCCTTCACCATCCGGTAACCGACCCCGCGCTCGGAGAAGATATACTGCGGGCTGTCGGCCTCCTCGCCCAGCTTGCTTCGCAGCCTCTTCACGACCGTGCGAACCGCCCCCCTCCCCACATAACCCTTCCACACCCTGCTCACCAGCTGTTCGTGGGACAGAACCCGCCCCGCATTCAGCGACAGCGTCTGCAGCAGATTGTACTCGATCCCCGTCAGCTGCAGCGGCCGGCCGTCTACCGTGACGGACCGGGCTGCGTAGTCGATCACCAGGTCGCCGTGCACGTAGGGTTGGCGCACGCCGGCGCCGTACGGCTCCACCTGCCTGCGCAGCGCCGCCTGCACGCGGGCCACCAGCTCCGTCGTCGAGAAGGGCTTCACAATATAGTCGGAAGCCCCGGTCTCAAACGCGCGTGCGATGACCTGGTCCTGCCCGTACGCCGACAGAAAGATAACGGGCACGCTGGCAATGCCGAAAAGGGCCTCCATCAGTTCGATGCCGTCGCTGCCGGGCATCACCATGTCGAGCAGGACCAGGCCGGGCCTGTGCTCCTCCATCAGACGGCGCGCCTCCGCCGGGTCGGCGGTCACGACCGGGTGGTAGCCCGCCTCGGACAGGGCGCGGCGCACGAGCCGCAGGGTCTGGGGGTCGTCGTCCACGGCCAGGATGCGCTCTGCGGCGGCGGGATGGCGCCTGCGGTTTGGCGCCTGCGGCCGCTCGTTCAGGCTCTCTGCCGCGGCCGGCAGCGTGAACGTGAAGCATGCGCCCAGCTCCAGCCCCGCGCTCTCCGCCCAGATGCGCCCGCCGTGCGCCTCCACGATCCCCTTGCAGATGACAAGCCCCAGGCCGGTATCGCTGTCCTGCTCCCCGCTCTCGCGGCGCGAAAACTTTCCGAACAGGCGCGACAGCCGCTCGGACGCAATGCCCCGCCCCTCGTCCGTCACCGCCACCGCCATCTCGGCCCCCTGCCGCACCGCGGAGACGCGGATGACCGACGATTCCGGCGAGTGCCGGGCCGCATTCGACAGCAGATTGCCCACCACCTGCACGATGCGCCGCCGGTCCGCCATCACCAGCGGCAGGTCCGTCCCCAGCTCGATCTCAAGGTTGCTCCGGCCCCCTCCGCTCAGAAACGTGCTCCGGGCCCGGTCCAGCAGCCCGAACACGTCGGCCGGTTCGGGGTTGACAGGCAGCGTGCCGCTCTCGATGCGCGCCACGTCCAGCAGCCCCCCGATCAGCTCGCGCATGCTGTCAGCCTGTTCGACGATGATGCGCAGGAACTGGCGCAGCTCAACCGGGTCCATCTCCTGCTCCGCATCCAGCACCGTCGTGGCCGAACCGCGGATCGCGGTCAGCGGCGTGCGCAGCTCGTGGCTGACCATGCCCAGGAACTCGGCGCGCATCAGCTCCAGCTCCTGCAGCCGCGTCATGTCCTGCATCGTCACCACAAAGGACGCCGCCTCGCCCTCTTCGCCGTCGATCGGCGTCGCATTCATCAGGACCGTGATGCTGGGTCCGCCCGGCGCCGCCAGCGTGATCTCCTCCACCCGCACCGTCTCGTTGGCCTGCAGGGCCTGCGCCACCGAGATATCGGCAAGCGAGAACTCGCGTCCGTCGCCCCGCCGCACCGTCAGCACCTCCAGCAGCGCCTCCAGTTCCTGCTCCGGCTGCCGCAGCGCTTCTGCGATCCGTCTGGCCTCGCGGTTGAAGGAGACGGCTGCGCCCGTGCGCGCGTCCAGCACCACCACTCCGACCGGCGAGGTGTTGATCAGCGTCTCCAGCGAGGTGCGTGCGCGCCGCTCCTCGCGGTGCCGGCGCGCGTTGGCGATGACGAGCGCGGCCTGCGCCGCGAAGAGAGACAGCGTCTCCTCGTCCTCCCGGCTGAAGGTTTCGCCCGGCTCGCTCTTGGCCGCGTAGATGATGCCCAGGCTGTCGCCCTGCCGCCGGATCGGAACGGTGAGGAAGGCCCGCGCCGGCACCGCGAGGTCGAAGCCTGAAAGACCCAGCGTGCGCGCGTAATCGGATAGATCCTCCACCCGCAGCGGCCCCGTCAGGCCGCTGAGATGCTCAAAGAAAGCCAGGCCTCCGGGTATCTGCTGCAGCCTGCTGAACTCCTCCGGCGTCAGATTGGAGGCCAGCAGCTCCTCCAGCTCTCCAGCCTCGTCGAAGGTGGAGAGCACGCCGTAGCGTGCGCCGGTCAGCGCCCGCGCGCTGTCCAGTGCGCCCTGCAGCACCGTCTCCATCTCCAGGCTCTCATTGCTGCGCAGGCTGGCCTCGCTCAACCGCGTCAAGCGCGCCCGCAGCGCCGCCGCCTCGCTCTCCCGGTTCACCTCGCCGTCTCTCGCCATCTCTCCCCCCTTCAATCCAAGCGCCCAACCCCTCCCGCTCCGAAGCCCCAAAAAGCCAGCTCTCCGCGCTCTCCCGCCGCCAATCCGTAGGGGCACCCCTAGTGGGTGCCCTCTTGCGGACGTCATGAATCAAAAAAGGTGTCCTCCGCGTCCTCCGCGGATCAAAAAGATGTTGCCGTTCTCCGTGCCCCTCCGCGTCCCTCCGCGGACAAAAAAGCGGTCCCCGCGCCCCCGGCAGTTCACCAAAAACGAAAAACTGACGACTAAAAACTGCCGTTCTGCCGTTCCGTCAACCTGGATCCCATGAAATCACAGTTCAGACAATCCCACAAACTGACACCAAATTGGTACAGAAAACGCCCTTCTGTCACCCCGTTGCCATGAAAAGACTGCTAAGCTGTTTGGCGGATGTAGATCCCGCGCGAAGCCGCGAACGTGCGGAACGGCTCGCAACCGGAACAAGGAAGTTCCCCCTGCCTTTCCAAAAGACAGGAGCTCCTGGTCCCGCTTGGGATCTGCATCCGGCTATATGTTTAAGAGGCCTTCGCCCTCAAGCCGCCCTGGAGACGGACGGATGACTGCCCGCATTCAGTCGTCGCTGCTTGCCGGCATGCGCGCCGTGAACGCCCACCTGGAGAGCCTGAATCTGCCAGCCTGCACCGGCGCCGGCTGAGCGAAAGGCCTGGCTGACAAAGATACGATTAGGGACGCATTCTCACGGAGTTCGATCCTATGCCTTACAAACGCAGTTCTCTGACCCCTGCCCCGGGTGTGTGGCTGGCAGTGGCCCTTCTGGTCGTGATCGCCTGCCTGACCTACCCAAACCTGGTCTCGGCGCAACAGGACTCCTCACTCACTCCGCCGACGCTGAGCGGACGCGCGACCGCAAACGGGGTGGAACTCAGCTGGACCGCTATAACAGGGGCAGCCCGTTATGAGTTGTGGGTATGGGACAGTGTCAACGGTTGGCTGCAGCTTGGCGGTAACACACTGTCCGGCACCAGCTACACGCACACTGACGCGGCCGACGGCACTACCTACTGGTACGCCGTCCGTGCCGTGAACGCCGTCGAGCAGGCAAGCGCATGGTCAGAATACGTGACCGTGGCCGCGAGCGGT
>VYDA01000537.1:41918-42320 GCA_009843665.1 Caldilineaceae bacterium SB0675_bin_29
CGCCGTCGAGCAGGCAAGCGCATGGTCAGAATACGTGACCGTGGCCGCGAGCGGTCCGCAAACGCAGACCCTCACGCCTACTTCCACACCGACAGCTACACCTACCGCTAGCTCCAAGGTCGGCGCTCCCATCACACGGACAGAAACCATCGTTCCGGAGTTCGACTGGGTAGAAGATTCAATTGTCGTGACCTGGGACGCTCCCGCTAGTGGTTCCGTAAGCCACTACATCCTTACCAGAACCCACGATGACAATGGCGTCACGATCACAAAGACCATTAGGGTCGACGGCACATCGACCAGCTACATAGACAATGACGTGGAGTTTATCTACTATTATGATTATGTTGTAACGGCCTATCTGGAAGAATCGGCCGCTACCGCCACCCCTACGGCTTCACA
>VYDA01000537.1:42330-45970 GCA_009843665.1 Caldilineaceae bacterium SB0675_bin_29
ACCGCCACCCCTACGGCTTCACAAACAACCGTACTGACAGCACTGACGCCTACGCCTACGCCTACGCCGACTGCGACGCAATCGACGCTGGGTGCGCCGACGCTGAGCGGGCAGGTTGTCAGCGCGACTTCGGTCACCCTCTTACGAAGAGACCGGATCAAAGGTCGTAGAGACGTTCCGCATTTCTGGCGAACACGAATCCAGAAAGGGGACGCCGTTCTTTGGCTGTTGCACGTTATGGATTTTTGGCGCTCCCTTCTTTCTATTCGGGTTCTCCGTGATCCTAGTGAACCTAGGAGACCTAGGAGGTGGAAGAGAACATAGCAATATAGGACTCTGGTTTTCTGCGAATATCATTGAAGGGTACGTGGAGCCATTCCTTGAACGCTGGGGGCTTTTTGTACTATTTGCTGTAGTGGCTATTGGATTGCTTGTTGACTTTGTCTTCATAGTACTCGACTGGAAAAGGGGAAGACGTAGGCGAGGTCAACTAAGAGAGGAATGACCGACCCCCCCCTACGCCCATGTTATCGCATGGAAACATATGAGTGGCGAACACGAAAACGGCTTTTCTTCAGGAAAACAGCGATTGGAAATCTGGGTCGGTCTACATCTTCGTTATCAGTACCGACGGCTACACGCTTTTCACGGCGGTTTCCCCCTCCGATTCGAAGGCCGTCAGTTTGAATACTTAGACCGCGAGGATGTAAACGGTGTCCGCTATCTTCGGGAGCTGCTGGCGGCAGGTGAAGCAGGCGGGGGCTACGTCGAGTATATGTTTGACAACCCTGCTATAGAGAGCGACGAAGAATTTGGCTCTCGCAAGATTGCGTACGCCACAGGATTCCTTCTGCCCGTGACCTGCCCCCGATGTTTGTACCACCGCTCACGACCGAACAGAAAGCCTGAACAGTGAATGTTCAACCAGGACTCTCAAAGACCAATGCGATTGATCTCTTGACCACCGCCATATACGCCATACCGGAACTCAAACATCAATCACGTTCAGCTGACTCGCCCGAATTCACAGAATGGAAACGCAATACCGAGACATCCATATCCCTGATCTTCGGCAAGACTCACCATCTGAGAAACTTCCAGTCCGTCCCATTCCACCCTTTCTGTACCAAACACGACCGCAACATCTCAGCACGAAACCGCTTTTTCCTCCTGTCAGGTCTCGCCAGAGCCAAAATCATCCTGGAATACATGGTCGAGGAAGTAGAAGAATCCTGGGCGGAGGACGAATAAGATGGAGGACAAGCGACGCGTACGGAGAGTACAGAGCGCAAACCTCATCGCCATCTTCACGGCACTCGCCATCGCTCACTTCACTTCTGGTCCAATGCTCTCTCTGCTCGATTTGCCGGAAGGTCCCGTGAAAGAATGGACAAACACCCTGTACATCGCGCCGTCTATGCTCGCAGGTTTCTGGATTACCCACAAGTTCATTGTCGAACGCTGACTCCCTTCGTCAGCGATAAGGAGAGACATCATGGGGAAATGGCGTGTCCTCGGTGCGGTCGTGGCGGGGCTTGCTGTGGTCGCGGCGTGCCGTGCGGGAATCTTTGCATCTAGCTCGATTTACAGATTCGTCAACCCCAACATCACCACCACGGTGTTCATACCGTTGGGTGCGCTCATGGTCCTTGGGCTGGGAATGGTGACATTAGTAACACTGAAGCACAGGAGAGACGTTTTTAGTCATTTTACGCTGGTCGCAGCAGCCGGAATCACTGGAGTCGTCTTGGGACTGATGGTGATGGCGTTCGTTCTTGATTGATAATCTGTGCCGGGACGCCTAGACTCGCAGCACCAAAACAACACAGGCCCGTCACCTTGAGGGAGTAGGGGAATGAGAGATGGGCATAACTGAGGAGGACGTTTTCGACTTTCTGCTTCTGTCCATATTCGCTGCACCCTTTGTCATTCTAATCGTCGCAATCGTTCTCAAAAAAGAGAGGGAAAAAATAACAAACGAAAAGAGCAATAATATCGCCGAGGATTCCTGCGCCCATCCGTCCATCCCCTGGAGGGTCGTATCAAGAAATCCTTGCAAACCAATGAAGTCATACTCATCTTGACGTAACCCAAGACGTAGTTGAGGGTATCGGAACACCGCCTACCCATCAACTGTCGCTGAATCAACGGAGGTGAATCATGATGCCCAGACCAGAGCCCGTTACGTTCCATCACAGGCTAGGAGCCAAAGTCGCCAGCAGTCTTGGACGTGGGGCCATTCTGCTTCTACCGCTGCTCGTCACTTTCTGGTTGGTCAAGTTCGCCTACGACAAGTTGGACGGGTTTTTTCAACCCTTCATCTCCTCGGTCTTCGGACAGGAGGTTCCTGGCCTTAGCGTCGCCATCATCATGATAGTGCTGCTGGCGCTCGACGCACTGGGCTCGACTGTCGTGTTCCGAACCCTCGGTCATTTCATCGAGCGGGGGATCACAGCGACGCCTGGGCTGGGCTCTATCTACACCACCACAAAGAAGTTGATGCCCGACTCCGACACAGGAACCGACGATACCGGCTTCAATACCGTGGTACGGGTAGAATACCCAAGGCGCGGGGTCTGGTGCGTGGGTTTTCTGATGGCCGTCATCGAAGACGACCAGGGAGCAAGTCACGGGGCGGTCTACATGCCCTCTACACCGATGCCTCAATCGGGCTGGCTGGTGCAGGTTCCGATGAGCGAAATACAGTCCATCGATTGGAACTACGGAGAAGCAATGCAGTACATTGTGACCGCAGGCGTAACCTGCCCGACCTCCATGACGATTGGCAAACTTACCATAGCGACACCAGGGGCGGTGCTTGAACCGCAATAGCGACAAGGAGGCAACATGGTGGAGTGGCGTGTTATCGGTGCGGTCGTCGTGGCCCTTGCAGGCTTCTATGCGGGCTTTTATACCTCCAGTTCAATTTACGGCTCCTGTTACACCAACGTCACCAGAACGGTGTTCGTGCCGTGGGGTGTGTTCTTGGCTCTTGTGCTTGCAACATCGGCATGGAAACTCAGAAAGGAGATTTTCGGTTACGTCATACTGTTGGCGACAGCCGGAATCTCCGGTGCCATCTTATCGCTGGCACTGATAGCGTTTATTCTTGATTGACGGCCTGAGCCATTCCGCCCCGGTCCGTGTGTCGGCTGGTCCCAAGAACTCACACCGCGTTCTCGCTCTGGAGAATCTCAATGCAAAACCTGTCCCAAAACGCACAACTCCTGCTGAATCAAATCAGAGAACGTTTAGACGGAACCCCACTCAACGCATTCCTTTACGTAGAAGACATTCAGTCCATAGCGTTTGGCCCCCTGATCGGGCCCGACAACATCATTCCTCCCACAAGCCTAATCAGAGGACAGGAATTGCAGAGATTCAGACAAGAGACCGCTCTTGCTTTCGAAGAGCTTGTCAAAGCCAAATCCATCTTATTTGATGGATACACCGAAGGCCACAAGACATTCGTCATAAACCCCAACGCGCCTAACTAAAACCAACGGCGATAAGTAGATAAGGGCTACCCATGACCAAAACAAGAGTGACGGCATTGCTTCTGGCGCTGCTCTCTTTGACCTCTTGCTATGGCGTCCCCTACGGCTGACCTGAGCGCTCTCACCAATCTCACGAGTCTGGA
>VYDA01000537.1:46070-55541 GCA_009843665.1 Caldilineaceae bacterium SB0675_bin_29
TCCCCGACCTGAGCGCGCTCACCAACCTGTGGAGTCTGGACCTAAGTGGCAATCACCTTTGCCTTCCCGAAAACGCAGATCTGACCAATCTGAAAGAAGCCGTGAACGCACACCTGCAGAGCCTCAATCTGCCGCCTTGCCCCGATCCCTGACCTGCAGCGGTGCTGAGCGTGCTGCAATCTTGACGCCGTCTATCACCGTCGGGGAGGCCGCAACACCTCGCTCCCTGCCCCCCGCAAACGACAAGTGCCCAATCCGGTCGAAATACCCGGAGCCGGCGCCTCTGTCCGTTTCCACCCCGGCCCCAATATCAAAATCGTCGCAGATCGCCTGTAGAACGCCTGAAATCACTTGAGGACATCTTGCTTTGCCGTCATATTGTGTGACTGCAGGTGCGGCCGGGCAGTGTGCAGGTTGGGCATGTGGCGCTTCGCGCCGGTGCGCACCGACATCCGCCAGGCGCGACCAAAACGCGCCGCGCCAGCCGTGCCGGACCATGCCCGCCTATCCTGCCCCTGCTTTTCTCTGGGGAAACTGTGTCTGTGTGCGGATGCTGCCGAGGGGTGAGATCAAAGAGGCCGGCATCCCAAACAGCGAACTCGACAGCCCTTGATCTTCGTGTAGTCAACCAAAGCCTGAATCCTCATCAATACCAACAATCACTTCAAACCTGCATACAAACCACGGCACCGAAACTCAGCCTCGACAGCGTTATGCACGGCCCGGGCCTCCGACTCGGCGCGAATCGCATCGGCAACTGAAGGCTCCGGCCACTCGCCGGGATACCTGGCCTGTACAGCCCACCCGGTCAGCTCAGCCAGGTCGGCCCGAACGGGCCAGCTGTCCGGCAGCAGATTGCGCAGCGCGTTCAGGTCATGGGTGAAGGGGAAATCGATCCCCTCGAGCACCAGGGCCGCCTTCAACGCCCTTTCCGCAGCCTGCTGCGAATGCCAGCAGCCGTCGGGCTGCATCGAGGTCCTCGGCCGCGAAGCGCAGCCAGCGCTGGGCCTCCTGCACGACGAGTTCAGCGTCGTTCATACACGACCTTCCCCTCGCGCAGCGCCGCGCGCAGAACGCTGCCGACGACGTTGCCGCGGCGCGCGATCTCGTCCGGCGTGGTCACCACGATGTCCTTGCTGACGGTGAGGTCGCCCAGGGACCGGCTCATTTCGACCGCGGCGCGACGCTTGTCCTCCACCTCGTCCATGACCACGAGCAGGTCGACGTCGCTCCAGAGATTGTCGGTGCCGCGCGCGCGTGAGCCGAAGAGCAGAATGCGCGCCGGCTGGAAGCGGGCGACGATGCGCTCTACCATGGTATCGATGATGGCTTGGTTGGTCACAGTGCCCTCGGCCTGGCTGGGCAAAGTTGCCTGTACCGCGGCGTCGACCGCAACGCGCCGGGCAGGCGATCTCCGGCCAACGCCGTACCAGGACATTATACCTCAAGGCAGATTGGGCGCGGCGTTTCAGTTCGTAGATACGGCAGGCCGGCTTCACGCGCGCGGGGCTGCGGCCGGCGTAGTAATTGAGGTTGTGTTCTGGAGTGTCAGGATGGGCATAATTCAAGACCACGCGCAATGAGCGGACCCAAATCGATCTTGACCAATGGATCTTCTGGATCTGTTCGCCGAATCTGTTCGATGTCTGCAGCTGTGACGAATTGCGGTGCATGCACACCATTCACAGAGTACGTTATGCCTTCCAGAGGATCATGAACGGCTATAGCGCCTTTGGCACACTGAAATAACGGGAAACCGCGGCGATCAGCGCAAACACAATGCAGGTAACCCTTTTCGATTGTCAACGGCCACGCCTCGCCCATATTCTCACGATAAATGGTCCGAGTTCCTCCAGTATCTGGCTCACATCCGGAAATCATCAGAACCAGAAACAGCAGGAAAGGAATACGTTTCATCTGTTTACCCCTCAGCACGGACAGGCGCGGCCGCGCATTCACTAACGTCTTCTGTGGACGCCTGTGGCTTAGCGACAAATTCGAGAACATCCATCTTAACCGGTATGACTCAGCGCGCCAATTGAAAACCGGATTGACCGCCTGTTTCGACAGCCTTCATGGAACTAAGAGACTACATTCGCCGTTGGTTGGCCAAGCGTGTTACTCACGTCGGTAACCAGAGGAGCAGGTATGAATAGAGTAAGCTTCGCTGCCCTGCTAATCGTTCTGATCATCGGATGTTCAAGCGGCGGCTTCATAGCCAGTTACTATCTCAATGGTCTGTTTTTCTCGGTGGCCGAGCCGTACGCCTACCCATGCATACCATCAGATGAAGCTCGCCCCTGTACAGATTATGGACACGATTACAAGTCGTATACGACGTCAGTCTGGTTCTATAGCTGGCCGGGCGTAGACCCTACCCATATTCACTACCAGCCACAAAGAAGCTGTATAGCTGACTTCCTCTACCATGAACCCTTGCCGCCTGGAACTCTGAGGGGACAACGGAAATGACAAAACTCAGAATCTTGCTGGTGACGGTAATTTTGAGCCTTACCATCGGTTGGATAGGAGGACGAAGGTACTTCACGTACGTTCTCTTCGTCGGCATAGAACCGATGCTTTATCCCTGTCCCTATTCAGACATCCCAGAAAACCAGCTGACGTGCGCTTACAGGCCACACGAGCCGACCTCCAATATCGCGGTCTGGTGGCACGGATGGCCGGCGCCAGAGGGACAGAGTCCGGTTCCACAGCCAAGCGGCAACTGCCTGCGCGACATTCTCTTTTTCGACCGTCTTCCATCACCATAATCCTCGACTGTCAGGAGAAAAACATGGACGGAGTGGAAAGCAGGCATTCCTTGTTAAAGAGAATCGCCTTCATCGTTGCGCTGGCAATCCTGCTGCGGATGGCAATAGTCGGGTTGTACAAGGAGGAAATATTCCTCGGCCCATACGGCGATTACGTCTTCTTCAGCTTGCCGGCACTGGAACTACTGGCTCTGTTTCTGGCTGTCGGTCCTCAAATGATTTCTTGGAAAAGACGCGATGAGATAGCGCACATCGGCGCGAGTATGATACTCGTCTTGATTCCCAATGCTCTTTTGCTCGTTATAGATCTGATTCGGTTGGGCGAAATCTGTAGAGGGCCGGACTACTACAAGATTGAAACCATCTGCGAAGGAGGAGGCCTGATTCTGCAATGCTGCAATATTCCGTTTCTGCTGATCGGCGCATTTGTACTTTGGATGGGTAAGCGAAAAAGGTGAGTCACCCTAATGACGACTGAATGAAAGATCATTCGTGTAGTCAACCCCAACCCAAACCACGACGCAACCATCCTACTTGCCAGTCGAAAACTCAAACCACTTACCGAGGTATCTGACATGAACATCCCACCCGGTCAACGCAGATGGACCAGTCCAGACTGTCCAATCATCCGGCAGCAGATTGCGCAGGACGTTCAGATGGTTCCCCTTCTAACCTGGCGCAAGATTCGGGCGGCTGGCATCGCTCAGGCGCTCGGCGTCCCGCTGCTGTTTCTGCCCTAATCGCTATTTTGCGTTCACGCTCAAGTGTGCTAAACTGATGGTCTAACCGCATAAAAACGACCCGGCGCGACGCCAATCGCCCGGGTCCGGACCACGAGGGTAAAGCTCATGGCCACCACGATTGTACCCCAACCTGTAATCCATTTTCAAAGCGGCGTCGCGCCTCGGGCATCCGGCCCGGGGTTTTTGCGCGCCCGCCACCCACAGGAGACACCATGACAGACCGGTTTTACGGCCCCAATTACCGCGTCGCCCGGGGCGAAGCGTTCGCCCGTTCCGGGGGGAGGTGCCAGGGATGCGGTATGGCGCAGGCGACCGAGGCGCATCATTGGAAATACGTACCCGACGAGGAGGTGACGGGAGACCATCTCATAGCCGTTTGCGGCGTGTGCCATCTGCTATTCACCACATTGCGGCGCCTGCTGAGGCGGGGCGCCGACCGTTTCGAACTTCAAAGCCGAATCGAGGAGGCAATCGCATCATGCAGTACAGAATCACAGTCAGCGGGGTTAGCCCGATCATCCACCACAACGGGGCAGCCGGGCTTGACACCCGCAGTGCTGTCAGCCGTGAGATCGCAGCGATCACGGCCAAACGCGGCGGCAATCGCACCGCAGCCGACGACGACCGGCTTCGAGAGCTCGAAGCCCAACGCTCTCTTTGGCTCGACGAGGGCGGAGCGCCTACGATTCCAGCAGCGGCTATCCGATCGTCGATCGAAGCCGGGGCCCGCAAGCGAAAGCAAGGGACGCAAGTCAGGGGCGGGTTGGTCGTGCTGAGCAGCGCTTTCAAATATGACCAAGAGAAGTACGGCACAGACGTCGAGAAGCTTGGCCGCTCGACGCAGTACACCGTTCCCGTTGTAGTGAAAAGCAGTAGAATTTTACGGACGCGGGCGAAGTTTGATGAGCCCTGGTCCTGCACGTTTGAACTGGATGTGGATGATGAGTTGATCGACCAAATCCAGCTACTTGAGTGGTTGGATATAGCCGGCCGCCAAATTGGGCTTGGAGACTGGCGTCCGGAGAAAAGCGGTATGTTCGGCCGGTTCACCGTATCGGATAGCGATAAGGACAAATAACCCGGGGTACGGCATGATCTGGCTGAGATTGGATTGGCTGGGCGCGGCAGGGCAAGGAGATCGAGGCCCGGCCGGGTGTGGTTTGGCGAGGTATGGCAAGGCGGGGATTGGGTAGGAGAGCGAAACGCTCCGGGCATGGCTTGGTATGGCGGGGCAGGGTTCGGCTCGTCTTGGCGTGGTAAGGCACGGCAGGGCCCGGCGCGGCTAGGGCAGTACCGAGGGCGGCAGGCGAAAATGCCTGCCGCTCTATTTATGCAAAACTCAAGGCGCAAGTCTCGGATTGTCAGCCAGGTTCGATGCGGAGCCTGCGGCATCGCGTCTTGGTGCTGGAGCTGTGGGATGGTAAGCTAATCAAGTAAGCGATAACCACCATTATCGCTCATTTTGATTGAACACCTATCGGCCTTCTTTTTGTCACCTTTTCCACCAATTTCGGAGGACGCCATGCAGGCAGCTGTCGATGATTCCGTAAGCGCGCTGGTGGCGCTGCAGCACGCGCCGGCCGGCGCGCTCGTTCCCGTCGACGGCGATGCCGCGACACACGACCGCGTGCAGGCGGCCTTTGAGGCGATGGCGCCCAACACGCGCCGCGCCTACGGCAGCGCGCTCAGAACCTGGGGGCAATGGGCCGCGGCGCAGCAGGTCTCGGGCCTGTGTCCTTCGCCCGCGGCGCTGCGCCGCTATCTCCTGGAACGGGCGTCGGAAGGCGCCGGCGTTTCGTCGCTGACCGTATTCGTGTCCGCGCTGCGCAAGCTGCAGGCCTTGGCGGTTGTGGAGCCGACCGCGCGCGACCAGCTGGTGGTCGATACCATGAGCGGTCTGGCGCGCCAGGCGGCAGCGCCGCGGCAGGTGAGCGCGCTCACGGTGGGCGCGCTGGCCGCCATTTACGAGACCGCCTGTTTTCCCCGCGTCGGCCGCGGCGGCGTTCTCGAGGGCGCCGAAACTGCGCTGCGCCGGGGCCTGGTCGACATTGCGCTCTGCTGGGTGATGTCGGACGCCGGCCTGCGCCGTTCGGAAGCTGCGGCGCTTACCTGGGATGACATCGCACGCTGGGACAACGGCTCCGGCCGTCTCACCGTGCGGCGCTCGAAGACCGATGCCGGCCCGCGCACCGTCTATCTGACACCGATTGCGATGGCGCATCTGGAGGCGATCCGGCCGCAGGATGCGGACGGGTCTGAATCGGTCTTCGGCCTGTCGGTGGCCTCGATCTCGCGCCGCGTCAAGGCCGCGGCCAGGACGGCCGGCCTGGGGGCCGGCTACAGCGGCCATTCCGGACGCGTCGGCATGGCGCGGCGCATGGCACGGGCCGGCGCGCCCACGCATGAGATTATGGCGCAGGGACGCTGGAAAAGCGCCGGCATGGTCGCCGACTACACCCGCAACGAAAACGCCGAACGCGCCGCAAAGTGGCTGGGATAGGGGAGTCCAAAATGTTGAAGCGAGGCTCGAAGCAGCCTGTGTTGGTTCGAGCGACTCTCACACATGAGCAACAGCCAGTGGCATAATGCTGATCCAACCGTTCTGCTGCCTCATCGTCTCGGCGAAGGGTCGCGTCACGTTGGGGCGGAAACAGGTGCAAGAGGCACCGTTTTCCCGGTCGGCTGCCGCGAGAACTTGCATCGCTCCGCCGTCATTAGCCCAGGGCGAACGCTGTGGATTGCAAGGTGCTGCAGGTACCCTCATGCGATTTTAGGCCATCTGCGGGCCTCTTGTGCGGGAAAGTTTGTTCTAATCGGGTCGAAAACAGCCAAAACCGCCGGAATCGGTCATTTCGAACCGATTCGGCACCTGTTGTGTTTAGAGGGTGTCAGGGTGGTTTTATGACATGTATGGAGAAATGTAGGTTGGTCTTTGATTGACTACACGAAAAATCCCTCACCAACTATCCCGACTCCCAACTAACACAACTGCTTGAATCCCCTGGAATATCGCCGATGCCACCACAATTGCAGTCTGGTCAACTCGCTTATGACGGTCCTCCTTGCCTCCCGACCGCTGTTACCGAATGGAGGATTCAGTATGTTGGACGGACCGGGCGGCCGATTGCGATCCGGGACGAGGGTTTTCTGATGAGGGGCGCGAGCTTCGACGCGCTGACAGACCAGGTCGATTTCTCGAGCCCGGGCAACTCGTCGGCCGCGGTGGCAGGCCTGCGGCCGCGTTCGACTGAATGGGTAGCGAAACGCGCAGTTTGCCGCGGCTTGCGCCGGTTGATAGACTAGGGCCCGTTGACGTCTGCCTGAACCGGGATATCCACGGGCCAAACGTAGTCAGTCCACGAAGAACGGCTTAACAGTTTTTGACCCGCGAAGACAGCAAGAGCATCTTTTCTGTCCTGGCAAAGTCGTTTGGAGCCGGTATTTGTCACATTGCGAATAGCTATCGCCCATTGCCAACTGAACCTGGCATGAGCCCCCTGGCCACACGGAATCGGAAATAAACTGCGTCACACGCCTCTCGTCTCAATCTTCACCTTGCGGAATACCGGATTAACCGCCCCAAGGCTGACCGGAGTCGGGATCCTCTCGATTATGCTGGCCCTGTCAGCTTCCGCGTCTGTCCTGGTCGTCACCGCCCCCAACGGCATCGGCCTTACTGCCGACTCGGTTGGATACATTGCCGCAGCGCGTAATCTGTCCGCAGGTCGCGGCCTAACCCTTTCCGACTCTTCGCCCCTTACGATTCAGGCGCCTCTATATCCGACCATCCTCTCATCAGTTGGACTGATTTCCGGACTCGACCCAGTAGAGGGTGCCCGTTACATAAATGCCGGAATCTTCGGTCTTGTCGTACACCTTTCCGGCATCCTGTTCCAGCGCCGTCTGGCCCGCACCTCGTTTGTCATCGTCGGAGCGGTCTGGTCTCCAGGAAACGCATGGAAGCAACTGAGAGTTGCCATGCGCAGCATCGGTCCTGAAATTCTCTTTTTCGGCACCTATACCTCTGTACTGGTCGCGGTTTCCACCATCACGGCGCATGAGGGAATCGATGACAGATACATGTCTCCCGTTTACGTGCCTGCGGTTCTCATTTTCCTAGGCAATAACCGGATTGGGTTTAGCGCGGGCACGGAGACCGACAAGTCCTGAACGCAGCCGTACGGCGAGTTCAAGGACGCGCGCGAAGCCTGGTGGATGTCTCCGGACGGCTGACGCCTGCTATTCGAGTGGGCCCAGTCATTCTCCCAGACGGGCGGGTGGGCCGACCAGGCCAAGCAGCGCAGGGCGATTGCATCTAAATTGGGTCAGAGCATCGATATGCTTCCGAATTCCCCTCCAGGTCGGGATCAGACTTAGAGAAGTGTACGAATAGTGGCACGTAGACGGGAAATCTGAACGAATTCGACGACTGAGGGCCTGGACCGCGGCGACTTCTGCTCTCGATTCAGCAATCGGAAGACGATTTCCACTTATTCGCGCTTTGTTCTGACCACGATTTCAACGGAATTGGTCTACAGAATTAGATGCGTATGCCCTGCCAAGCAGCGCTACACGGCCGAGAACGCGGCGTGTATAATGGCATTATGCAGTGAACCGGCCGCTGGTCGGATTGCGGGGCGAGTGCGACCTGTCTCCGCTGCTCACGTGGCTGCGTCGGTACAGGACCTGGCTTGAGGACCGTGTGTGCCTGAACAAGGCAGGCGGTCGTATCTGTGGCTGAGGTCTATCCCCGCGTGTACGGGGGAACCAACCCATAGGCTGACTACACAATCACAATCACAGGTCTATCCCGCGTGTACGGGGGAACCCGAGGTGCAGCTAACCCTGCATACCCTGTGGGAGGTCTATCCCGCGTGTACGGGGGAACCCCACCTTGATATTGACTTTGCAATCCGTATACGGGTCTATCCCCGCGTGTACGGGGGAACCGCAATGGACGCCGCCGGTCCCGCCGGTCTGTTTGGTCTATCCCCGCGTGTACGGGGGAACCTACATCTTGGCGGCGTGCAGCTTGTCGACCGCCGGTCTATCCCCGCGTGTACGGGGGAACCCCATAGACCACCTCCTAGAGGCCAGGGGAAGGAGGTCTATCCCCGCGTGTACGGGGGAACCCCAGAGCGTCCTCGAAGATCTCACTAGCCATCGGGTCTATCCCCGCGTGTACGGGGGAACCAAGCCGACGGACAGGTCCTTGATCACCGGGATCGGTCTATCCCCGCGTGTACGGGGGAACCGACGGCATCCTGGACAGCGAGCGCAACCTGTCAGGTCTATCCCCGCGTGTACGGGGGAACCGACACCGGCGCCCGGATTCAGCAGGTCGATGAAGGTCTATCCCCGCGTGTACGGGGGAACCGCGCCGGCCAGGACAAGACGAAAGGAGCGAACAGGTCTATCCCCGCGTGTACGGGGGAACCTGCCCTGGTGGGCCGCATATCGCCGCCAACCGGGGTCTATCCCCGCGTGTACGGGGGAACCACAACCAGGACCTGAAACACCCCCTGGCCGCACGGTCTATCCCCGCGTGTACGGGGGAACCGGGGTCGATGATCAGCAACCTTGCGCCGGCGCGGGTCTATCCCCGCGTGTACGGGGGAACCGACCTGCCGGACGGCTATCTGCGCGTGTACCCGGGTCTATCCCCGCGTGTACGGGGGAACCACGGAAACGGATCGGACTATGGGGGCTGACCGGGGTCTATCCCCGCGTGTACGGGGGAACCGAAAAGAGGGGCGGCCCCGGTCCGAAATCAGAGGGTCTATCCCCGCGTGTACGGGGGAACCGAGAGATACCGCGCCATCAAGATCTCGGCCCGAGGTCTATCCCCGCGTGTACGGGGGAACCACAACCAGGACCTGAAGCAACAGTCCAACCAACGGTCTATCCCCGCGTGAACTGGGGAACCACAAACACCGCCCCAACCGAAAAAGGAAGCA
>VYDA01000016.1 GCA_009843665.1 Caldilineaceae bacterium SB0675_bin_29
GCCGTCGCTTTTGTGAGGATCCACACCACTGCGCTGCCGGCTCTCGGCATTGAGAGTCGCCCAGATGACGCCATCTTCCATTTGCACATTGGCCAGACCGGCCCCCCACAGTTTTACAAGGCTGAATGACCTGCTGTCCAGGGTGTTGCGAACGATGTAGTCCAGACTTGCACCGGCGTTCAACAAGCGCAGGCTTGCCTGCATTACATTCGTGTTCGTGTTCTCGGTCCGAAAACAGAGAGTATCGGTAACGAGACCGGTCAGAAGGGAGACGGCAATCTCCTCAGATAAAGGTACATTCAGGACATCGGCCAAGTGAACAAGCATTTGGCATGTGGCTGCGCAGCTGGTATCCACCCAGTTTTCGGTGCCGAAAAGCGTATTGGTAACGTGATGGTCTATGACGGCAAGGGGAATCTGATTGTGGATATCGGGTCTGTAAACGGTGCCGACCCGGTCGATGCTGGAGGTGTCCAGGCAGACGATGAGGTCGTAACTGTGGGCGACTTCCGCCGGCCCGATGATGTTTTCCACCCCGGGCATGAACTGGAACTCCGACATCGCTTCGTCCTGAAGGGCGAGTGTCGGCCGCTTTCCCAGCGAGCGCAGCATGGCGCCCAAACCGAGCAGACTGCCGACCGCGTCTCCGTCCGGGCTTACGTGGCTGACGCAGAGGATGTTGTGGCTGGATTCCAGGAGACTGAGCAGGAGAGGGGGTGGCGGGACGCCCTCGTGGCCGCATGTATCACCCTGCCTGGGCAGGGACGCGTTCAGGGTCATGCATCCTCTTTCTGAGCATCGATGGGGGAGAAATCCGAGGAGGAGAGTGACGAGGACGCGGATGTAGGAGAGCTCCCTGCGTCCTGTTGACGTATCTCTCGTTCCTCGGCGATGCTCTGCAAAAGTGCATCCACCCGAGCGGCCTGATCGGGGGTATCGTCATAGTAGAAGAGCAGTTCCGGTACGGCGCGGAAGGTTAAGCTCTGGGCCAGTTGGCGTCGCAGAAATGGGGCAGCCTTCTTGAGTCTGGCGAGGACCACACTGCTTTGGATGTCGCTGTCCTGATGAATATAGACCTTGGCCACGCGCAGGTCGCGGCTGACCACCACGTTGGTCACTTCCAGCAGCTCCAACGCCGGGTCATCCAACTCTGCGCCGATCAAGATAGATAGTTCCTGATAGAGCAGTTCTGCTGCCCGCTCCTGACGAATTGTGGTCGTCATCGTTACCATGCCGTTAGTCGTTCGTTCCGGTTCTCGGGCACACGAGTCCACTATAAACCAAAAACTGAAAACCAGAAACTATTATCGCACTTGCTGCTTTTCGAAGACCTCGATAATGTCGCCTTCCTGAAGGTCCGTATTGACACCGGCCAGGTTGATGCCGCACTCGTACCCGGCCCGAACCTCGGTGACATCCTCGGTAAACCGTTTGAGGTTTTCGATGGTTGTGGTGATGACTGTTGCGTCGTTACGGAGCAGCCGGGCCTGGCTGTTGCGTCTGACAACGCCGTCCAGTACCATACAGCCGGCAATGAGGCCGCCGCGACGTACACGAAACATCTGCCGCACCTCGGCATGGCCGGTGACTACTTCTTCGAAGATGGGATCCAACATACCGGTAAGCGCCGCTTCCACATCTTCAATCAGATTGTAGATGATCTGATAGTGTCGGATTTCGACGCCGGACTGTTCTGCGCGCACGAGTGCGGCCTTGTCGATATTTACACCGAACCCGATGATGATGGCCTGGCTGGCTTCGGCGAGCATGACGTCCGATTCGGTAATGTCACCCACAGCCGATTGCATGATCTTGACTTTGACCTCATCGTTTTCAAGCTGTTCGAGGCTGTGAACGATTGGGGCCAGCGAACCCTGCGCATCGGCCCGCAAAATGATATTGAGGGTTTCGGCTTCGCCGCCTTCGACGCGGGCGAACATATCCTCCAACGTCATGGGCAGATGTGAAGTGTCCCCGGTATTCTGGGCGGCCTGGTTTTGCCGTTCGGCGGCAAGCGTACGGGCCGCTCTGTCGTTTTTGGTTACGGTAAAGACCTCGCCGGCGTCCGGAACGCCGTTAAGGCCCAGAATTACAGTCGGCGTGCTCGGCCCGGCCTTCTTCAACTGATTGCCTTCGAAGTCGGACATTGCCTTGACACGTCCCCAATTTTCGCCGACAACCAGCGAATCCCCGCGTTTCAGGGTCCCGTTCTGTACGAGCAGAGTTGCGGTGATCCCGCGCTGCTTTTCCAATTGGGCTTCGATCACGGTGCCGACACATTGTCCAGTGGGATTGGCATTGTGCTGGTCCAGTTCGGCGACGACGAGGATATTTTCCAACAGGTCGTCGACACCTTCGCCGTTGAGTGCGCTGATGGGAACCGTGATGGTTTCGCCGCCCCATTCCTCCGGTGTCAGGTCTTCCGTGGACAGATCCTCCATGACGCGGTTGATGTTGGCGTTGGGGCGGTCGATCTTGTTGATGGCGACGATAATAGTCACGTCGGCCGCCTTGGCGTGGCTGATGGCCTCCCGGGTCTGGGGCATAATGCCATCGTCGGCGGCTACGACGAGGATGACGATATCGGTAACCTGCGCGCCGCGGGCCCGCATCGCGGTGAATGCCTCGTGGCCGGGCGTATCCAGGAAGGTAATCTTCTTGCCGTCGACTTCCACTTGGTAGGCGCCGGTATGCTGGGTGATGCCGCCGGCTTCGGTATCGACGACGTTGGCGCGGCGGATCTGGTCGAGGAGCGTCGTTTTGCCGTGATCCACGTGGCCGAGGACCGCCACAACAGGCGGCCGGGGCACGAGGCTTCTTTCCGCCTCTTCGGCCACGATTTCCTGGATCATCACCCGTTCTCTTGGTCTTCGATCCTCGTCGGGCACCTCCTCCGGCTCTTCGTCCTCCACGACCGGCCACAGCACCTCGATGCCGAGTTCTTCGCCCACGATGGCGGCTGTATCGTGGTCGAGAGTTTGATCGATCGGCGCCATAATGCCGAACTGCATCAGCACTTTGATGAGATCGATTGGACTGCGATCCATTCGTTCGGCCAATGCGCGGACGGTGACGTACTCCTCCACGATGATGGAAGAAGGCAGCCCAGCGGCTTCACCGTTGGCGGTGTCTTCGGCCGGGCTGCCATTCTGGACCTTCGTCGGATCTTGCGTTGCGGCTGCCATTTTGGCCTTCCTTTCATCTATCGTCTTCGGTTCCCAGCTCTATAAGCCGCCGCGCGGTTGAAAGCTGACAGCGAAAACGTCCCTCTGTAAACAGAGGGGGGAAGCTGAGAGGCATTCACGCACCAAGTTGCGTGTTCCTTCTCAAACTTTTCACAGGTTTTTGGCTGGGACGGAATGCATACACAGGTGATACGGAGGAGACCGGAAGCGGGGAGCCAAGAGGCGTCTGCGGTAGACAGATTAGTCGTTACACGACCACCCCTCTCTTCCCTGCAGCCTTCCCCCTCTCCATCCCAAACTGCAATACAGCCAATTTTAGCCCACTATGCCGACACATGTCAGGGAGCGGACAATCGGCTTGCGTTCATTGGAAAAGTCCTGTCAATCAGCGAATATGCCCTTATTTTGGAATGTACCAGCTGCGTTGGGCAAAGACGTTTGAAACACCTTCCAAATAATCACAACCCTCTCCTTAATCGCACAGATTCCCGTTCCTGGCAGTCCGCGGGAAAGGTCTTGATCTGAGGAGGGGTTTGCAGTAAGCGAAAAATTAACGGTGGCGCTGGCCTCTCCCTCCTTGCTATGGGCTCTCGTCGGTCACTTGCAGCAGAGTTGACACGGACGCAGACAGTGTTGCCAGGTTTTCGGCGCTGATTTTTGTTCGCAGCGCTTTCTGTATCAGCGAACCGGCCAGCGCCTTTTCCCAACAGTTGACCTGCGGGTGGACATAGGCACCGCGCCCGGACATTTTGCCGGATTCATCTAGGTGGACCCCGTCAGCAGCCCGGACCAGGCGAATCAGGTCGCGCTTTCCGTCAGACTCCCGGCAGGCGATACACATTCGCCGGGGAGCCCTGAAGGCGCCCCGCCGCTGTTTCGACCCCTTCACCCGTTTTGCCATTCCTGGTATCGCCCGGCAGGTGAACTATGTCAGGCACGAATTACGAACCGGCTGCCACCCTAGAGGCCGAACTCTTCGTCATCATATTCATCCAAATCGACTTCAAGGTCCCGTGATCGACGTGTTCTCTGACGTCTTGGCTGCCGCCGCGACGCTGACTGGCCGCCGCGACGCGCCCTACTGTGTTCGGGTTCCTGCTCTTCAAGCTCATCGCCGGGTTCTTCGACCGTGTCCAAAGAGTCGAGCAGTTCGGGGGGCACTTCCAAGTCGTCCAGTGATCCGATGACGGGGCCCGATGAGCTTCCCTGCTGGCGTGCGGCCATACGCTGGCGCAGCATATCAGCGGTGATAACTTGTGGCAACTCTTCAGGTCTGAGCGTACGTTCCGGCTCGGGCTCTTCCTCTTCCGCTTCCACCGGCAGTTCCGAGGGATGAAGGGCGGGCGGTTCGCTCACTTCTTCCACATCAGGACTTTCATCGCCCTCTTCTCTAACGTCTTCCTCTTCGTCGAGTGTCTCGCCGAAGCTGACCGGCTCCGGCTCTTCCACGGCGAAATCTTCAAAGGAAGGGATAGAAGGATCTTCCTGCTGGACGGCTGCGGCGGCGCGCTCAAAGGCGCTCAACGCCTCCTCGGCATCGACGCCAAGGCCGCGTCCTTCTTCCTGTGGGGGGATGGCTTCGGGCCAATCGGCGGCTGTGCCCTGGTCGGCCGTTCTGCTTGCGGCATCGCGTCTTTGCAGCAGCTCTGCGGCCTGACGGAACGTGTCTTCGCTCGAAGTAGACTCTTCTTTGTCGCGCAGGATCTTCTCCGCCATACTGAGCAGGTCCTGGTCACCGGCCGCCATCTGCGCCTGTTCGGCTGCCAGCAGGTCCAATCCTTCTGCGTGGGCTTCGGTCTCGCTCTTGATGTCGATCCGCCATCCCGTCAGTTTGGCAGCCAGACGGGCATTCTGCCCTGCCTTGCCGATGGCGAGGCTGAGTTGTCGATCGGGCACGATGACGATAGCCGTCTTGATGTTGCTGTCTTCTTCGAGAATTACACTCTGTACTTTGGCCGGTCCGAGGGCGTTGGAGATGTAGGTGCGCAGATTGCCGCTCCACTCGACGACGTCGATTTTCTCGCCAGCCAGCTCGGTCACGATGTTCTGAATACGCAAGCCGCGCATCCCCACACAACTGCCCACCGGGTCCACGCCGGGCAGCGTAGCCATCACGGCCACTTTGCTGCGTGCGCCCGGTTCGCGGGAGATGGCCTTGATCTCGACCGTGCCATCCCGCACCTCCGGGATTTCCTGTTCCATCAGGCGGCGGAGGAGATCGCGATGGGTACGGCTGAGCTTGATCATCGGGCCGCGACTGCTGCGGTGCACGTCAACCACGTACAGGCAGATATAGTCTCCGCGGCGCAGGTTTTCGGACGGGATCTGCTCCTCTCTGGGCAGCAGGTTTTCGTGTCTGTCGTCGATCAGGATGGTGACGGCGCCGGACACGAGATCGACGCTGCGGACCTGGGCCGTGATCGTCTCGCCTACTTTGTGGACGAAATTCTCGTAGACTGTATCCCGTTCGGCCTCGCGAATGCGCTGCAAGATCACCTGTTTGGCGGTCTGGGCGGCGATACGGCCGAAGTTGCCGGGCGTATTCTGCACCAGAACAACATCACCCAATTCAGAAGACGGCTCCACGGTTTTGGCGTCGTCTAACAGAATCTCGGTATTCGGATTGAGGATATCTTCGACAACCTCTTTCTCGGCGAATACCTTCATCTCGCCTGTGGCCCGGTCCACCGCAGCCGTGACATTGGCAACGGAGCCGTAATTGCGTTTGTAAGCCGAGATGAGGGCGGCCTCGATTGCGTCAAAAATCACCTCATTATCGAGGTCTTTATCCGACGCAACCTGATTGATCCCAGCGATGAGTTCTTTGGACATTTTTGTTCAACTACTCCTGAAAACTTGCCTATTGGACACATTGGCTGCTGACGGACGGCTGAGAGATAGGGCCGTCAGCAGACGAAAACACAGAGGCTGGTAGACAAGTGTTCCCAACAGGTTTTGCAGGCACCGATCCCGTAGAATAAGAAAAGTGGGCGGAACCCACTTCAGAAACACAACTCTATCAAATCATACTAGCTCATGCCGATTGATTACAAGTATAACAGATTGCAGGCCGGAGAGCAACTCCCGGTTTGGTGGGCTTAGTCTGGCCAGCAGGACGTTAAGGGCCTGGCCGGTCCCAGGGAAGCGTGCCGGTTCAAGGGCACACGGGCCGGCGGAACCGTTCAGAGCGTCGGGGAGAATGTGCGTGGGGGCCTACCGGATCGGGACATGATAGCGGGCGATGATAGCCTGCCCCTCTTCGCTGAGTACAAAGTCGACGATATTCTGAATCGACGGGGCACCGCTTTGCCGGAAGAGAAGGTACAGCGCCCGCGCCAGCGGATACTGGTGATTGGCCAGGTCGGAGTTAAATGGCACTCGCCCCTCGACAGAGATCGATTTTACCGTTCGCTCAGCTGTAGAGGTATCTGAGGCGTTCTCGCCATTCGATGATGGGGGCATTCCAGTCTGCGAAAGATAGGCAGACGTGACATAGCCGATTGCATCGGGGTGGGCGGCCACATACTCCACGACATTGCTGCTGGTGGACATGACGACCGCTGTCAGAGCGACCCGGTCTTCGTCCATGACGCGTTCTTCGAAGAGTTCACGGGTGGCGCTGCCACGCTCGCGGCTCACCAGAAGCACCTCTCTGGCAACGCCGCCAACTTCCTCCCAGTTCAGGGCACGGCCTCTGAAGAGGTCCCGAACTTGCACCATGGTCAGTGACTCCACCGGATTGTCGGTGTTCACGACGACCGCGATTCCATCGAGCCCAACTGGTATGCGGACAAGGCCGGTTGGTGTTTCAGCGTCGGGATAGACTGCGGTGCTGGCGGCGATGTCGACCTGTCCGGCCGCCACCCACCGTTCTCCCATCCGGCTGCCGCCGCCGAGCAGGGTGAACTGCACATGGGGATTGCGCTCGCTGTAGACGGAAGTCAGTTCGAGAAGCAAGGGGCGCATCTCGGTTGAACCGGCGACGGTCAAGGTGACCGGTGCGGGGGCGGGGACTGCACCGTCTCCCTGTGGCAGCACGCAGCCCGAAAGCAGACAGCCCGCCAGAATCAGGTGTGTGAGCAGTCTGCTAAGAAGGCCTGGATGCAGGTTAACCTGGTGACAGTTCATCGGAGACGCAAAGTGAAAAGTGTTAAAACGGTAAGGCTGACGAGCAGACAGTAGCCGGAAAACAGGTAGAGGCTGTTGCGGCGCACATATGCCAGCAAGAACCGGATCGCGGCATATCCGCAGAGCGCGCTGGTGGTGAAACCGACCAGCAGGGCCGGCAGCTCAGCCAGCACAGCCGAAGGCTCGGTAGCCAGCATGTCACCGACCTGAAGGAGGCCGGCGCCCAGGAAGGCCGGCGCTCCCAAGAGAAAGCTGTAGCGAGTTGCCGCTTCACGGCGCAGGCCCTGGGCGAGGGCTGCGGCAATGGTCGTACCACTGCGGCTGATGCCAGGCGCCAGCGCCGCGGCCTGCGCCAGACCGATGATGAAGGACTGGCGCAAGGACATTGCTGTCAGGGGGGCGAGTGCGACCACATTGCGGGTCATCCATTCGCTGCCAGCCAGCAGAAGAGCGGTCAGCGCGAGAAAAAGGGCAGCTGCCTGCGGTGTATGATAGAGCTGTTCGAGCGAATCCTTGAACAGCAGGCCGGTGATGGCAGCCGGGACCGACCCCAAAACGATAAACCATCCCAGACGGGCGTTGATATCGGTCAAAGAGGATCGCCGATTTTTCGGTTTGAGGAGGACCGGGAGGCTGCGAAGGGTAGCGCGGATGATGGCGGCAAAGTCGCGCCCAAAGACGGCCAGAATTGAGAGAAGCGTCCCCAGATGTACGACTGTATCGAAGAGAAGGGTTGAAGACGGCCAGCCGAACAGCCAGGGGACGATGACCAGATGGCCGCTGCTGCTGACCGGCAGGAATTCGCTGGCGCCCTGCACCAGACCCAGGACAAACGCTTTGAAGAGATCAAACATGGAATCGCAGTACTTCGCTTGTACCCGCCGGCGGCAAGGAGGGGGAAGGTATATCCTTTCGCTCTCCGCTACTATGCGGGCTGACCTGTCATGGCGCGGCCGGCAGCGCCTCTACTCTTCGCCGGCGCTGTTCATGCCGGACCCGTTGATCGGTTATCTGATAGGCGTGCAAAAAGCTGGTGCGGAAGGATGCGAACGTTCCTTGCGCGATCTGCGCTCGAATCTGCTCCATCAACTGAAGCATGAAGTGCAGGTTATGGATGGTGGCGAGTCGCAGGCCGCTGATTTCACCACTGACAGTGAGATGACGCAGGTAGGCGCGGCTGAATGTACGGCATGTGTAGCAGGCGCACGCTTCCTGGATGGGACGGCTGTCCTCGGCAAAACGGGCATTGCGGATGTTGAGCCGGCCGGTCGGCGTCAGCAGCGCGCCGTTGCGGGCGATGCGTGTAGGCAGCACACAGTCGAACAGGTCGATGCCGCGCGAGACTGCCTCTATAATGTCTTCGGGCGCGCCGACACCCATCAGATAGCGCGGTTTGTTCACAGGCAGGTGGGGACATGTTGCGTCGAGCGTGTTGTACATCTGCTCTTTGGTTTCGCCGACAGCCAGTCCGCCGATGGCATAGCCGGGGAAATCCAACCCGGCCAGAACTCTGGCACTTTCTGCCCGCAGTTCCGGGTAGATGCCGCCCTGCACGATGCCGAAGAGGGCTTGATCCGGACGCGAATGGGCGGCTTTGCAGCGCTCGGCCCAGGCGTGGGTACGGGATAGCGCCTGGGCCAGATAGTCGGTATCGAGGGGGTCGGCGCACTCGTCCAGTACCATTGCGATATCTGCGCCGAGCCGCTCCTCGATTTCAATCACGCGTTCGGGCGTAAAGCGGTGGGCCGATCCATCGATATGGCTGCGAAAGGTCACGCCGTCGGCGTCCAACTGGCGCCGGTGGGCCAGACTGAATACCTGATAGCCGCCGGAGTCGGTCAGAATCGGACCGTCCCAGCCCATAAAACTGTGCAGGCCCCCCAGGCGTTCGATCCGTTCGTGGCCGGGGCGCAGATAGAGATGGTAGGTATTGGCCAGCAGGATGGAAGCACCCAGCTCCGTCAAGTCGCGCGGCTCCAGCGTCTTGACGTTGGCGGCGGTGCCCACTGGGGCGAAGGCCGGCATCTCTATGGGACCGTGGGGCGTGTGAAAGGTGGAACGGCGCGCTCGGCCATCCGTACTATGAATTTGAAAGGTAAACTGTGCGGTCACACCGGACTCGTATCAAGCTGGCAAAATTTTTGGCAACAAAAAAGCAGAAAAAACGCTATCGCATTCCTTCTGCTTTGTCAATGCAGTTTCTTCAAAAGATCGCAGCCTAAACCGGAACGAACCGAGTTCAGGAGCGTCAATGGCGTCGACGGGCCAGTTCGGCTTTCAGTGCTTGCACCTGTTCTTCGGCAGCGCGCCGGGCGGCCTCTTCGGCGTCGGCGCGCTGTGCCTCTGTGTTAGCGCGCTGCGTCTCAGCGTCGGCGCGCCGTGCTTCGATGTCAGCGCGTTCTTCCGCCTTTTCGACTTTGGTCTCAGCGACTTGGAGTTCGGGAATGACGTAGTCCGCATACACATCGTCCCGAGCCAGTTCCACAAGTAGAGGCTCTCGCAGCAGATCCTCACGGCGGAACTGAAAGCCGGGCAACACCTCAGAACGGATCACACCTTCCTCGTCCGGCTCTATCTCTTCATAGTCCCCCGCGATGCCAAGCCGGTAGAAGTGCATATGCCCGTCCTTGGGGTCAAGTATGAAGTACTCTCGGACTCCAGCGCGAGCATACCCCTCCTTTTTTTCTTCGGTATCCCGCTTCACTTCTGCCGATGTCGAATCGGACAGCTCCTCCACGATCATGTCGCAGACCCCGATGTAGGAGCGTTGATCATCCGCTCCCCAGGGCGCCGGATTGTCGTCCAAAATGATGCCGATATCAGGCTTGAATACCACTTCCCACTTCCCCGAAGGCAGACTTTCATCTCGGACCGACATGTAGGTGCCGGTTTCCAGGAACAGAATCTTTGCAATGGGGTTTTCGTCAACATAGAAGCTCAGGAGACGAAAGAACCAACGGTACTGTTCGGTCTGGGCATAATTGTGTAAGGGTTTGGCCTCCAGGATGCCGTTATTCCATTCGTAACTGACGTCGATTTGCGGGTGAGGGCGTTCATACCACTTCTTCCAGTATTCTTCCAGAGTAACTCGGAGGCCGTGGGCGGGAGCCCGGTTTTCAATGCGCTCCATTTCAGAAGGGTCGGCAGAGTCGGAAAGTTTTTCGGACTGCGTGGCGCCGTTCGCCTGGGATGACTCCGCCTGTTTCTGCGGCTGGTTATGGGCGCTCTCTTTGGGATCCATGCGGTCTCTTCTTCGCCTAAGCAGGCTTCAGTGGGCGGCACAGCTTTCTACGGAGAGTCTACCACCTTCCAGTGAATTGACGTCTCGGCGCCTGGCTGTACCGATTGCGCACAGTTAGGCCTTGTTTCTTCGCGGCCGTCCTCGGTCCCGGAAGGGTTAGGCCGCCTCGGCGAAGAGCTTTTCCTGGGAATTCTTCCCAGCTTCGCTGTCCTGCGCGGCTGCATCTTTGGCCTCTTCTTGCAGCGCGAGATTGATGGGCAGCCCTGCTTGCTTCCGAATCTTGCCGTCGATCTGCGCGGCGACGTCGGTCTTGTCGCTGAGAAAGGCCTTGGCGCTTTCCCGGCCCTGGCCCAGACGCAGATCGCCGAAACGGTAGAAGGCGCCGCGCTTTTCGATGATGTCGAACTCGACACCCAAGTCCAGCAGGTCTCCCT
>VYDA01000358.1:0-2447 GCA_009843665.1 Caldilineaceae bacterium SB0675_bin_29
CAGGTCTCCCGCTGCGACCATTTCGGCCAGCATGGGCGCTTCGCTGTACATGCTGTCCGAGGCGGCCGGGGCGGCGGCTTCTGCGGCCGGCGCTTCGTCGGCGGCCGGTTCGGCGGCCATTTCTTCCTGCGGTTCACCGCCGGCGCCGCAGGCTACAGCCACCAACCCGGCGGTAGCCACACCGGAAACGCGCATGAACTCGCGCCGCGAAATCCAGTTGCTGCTGTTCTTCAGGCTCTTCATTCGTTTTCTCCTTGATTGTGCGCCTTTGCAAAAGGTTTACTAGTGCTGAACGTCGAATACGAGATTCAAAGCCTGCAACTCCTATCTGCTAATCCTGCACCCAATGCCACAGGCGCGTCCGGTTGTAACCCAACAGTTCCAGCTTGCCGTCGCCATTGGTATCGGCAATCTCAAAAACTGCACGCACGCCGGTGTCGCCGTCGTCGAAGCGGTCTTCGGCGTAGGTGTGCAGGGGCATGTCCAGCTCCTGGATCATGTCTGCGTGCCCGTCGATGAGCTTGGGCTTCTTTCCCTGACATTCGGCGAAGATAAGATCTGAATCGGCGCCAGCCAACCGAATTGTTCTGCCGTAGCCGGCCTATTCCATGCGCCAGATTTCATTGCCGTTGCAGTCGACGAGATAGGCACGGAAGCCTATGTGGGCCTGGTCGCCGTGGAGCCGGCGTTCGGTGACAAACAGCTGCTTGCCGTCCATTTCGGGGAGGAAGTTGCCCACGGCGCAGGTCTGGATGTGCGTGCCTTCGAAGATCCAGCGATCTTCGCCGGTAGCGGCATTGAGGACGACCAGGTCCTTACCGGCGACCATGAGCAGTTCTGGCCTGCCGTCTTCGTCGATGTCGTGGACGTGCAGGTGATCGACGTGGGGGGCGCGGGTCATTTCCTCGAGGTGGGGCTCGAGATCGGGACGCCACCAGACCTTGAGGCCGTCGGCGCGCACGCAGCAGTAGCCGATGAAGGCCTCCTCCTTGCCGTCGCCGTCAATGTCGTAGAAGTCGTGAGAATGGCCGGCGCCGCCGTAGAAGTGGCAGTTCCAGAGGCAGTTCAGGTCGTCGTCGTAGATGTAGATGGGGTTGACGAAGGTGGAGACGAGGATGTCGCGCCTGGCGCCGAGGCCGCGGATGTCGCAGAGCTGGAGTACACAGTTGGGGCCGGTCTCCACCTCTCTGCGGTAGTAGCCGCGGTCGCCTTCGAGGATTCTGAGGTAGCTGCGGCCGTCGCGCTCGGTGACGTAGACTATTTCGGTCTTGCCGTCGCCATCGATGTCGCTGACGGCGGCGGCGACATCGTGCATGGCCCAGTGGCCCGTGCCCAAGGGAGCGCCTTCCTGCCACATGACGTCGCCGTCGAGCTTCATGGCGGTGACGCAGTGGACCTGCTTTTCGTGGCGGTAACCGCCGGCGGACATGCGGGGGATGTGGCAGTCGCGGGCCTGGAAGAAGACCGCTTCCAACTCGCCGTCGCCGTCGAGGTCGCCGAGGCGCATTCCGGTGTCACCGAAACCGGTGGTATCGACTTCATTCGCCAGGCGGAATGGACCAGTCATGGAAACTTCCTTCTCAGGTTGCTGTGGGTTTCTGTGTCATGTCCAACTCGAATCCTGTACATAGAGGCGCAACCAGAGAAGCGCCCAACTCGCAGTTTCAATCGAAGTGGCGGGGATGGTTGCCGGGTAGTTTGGGGAATTCTAAAGGAAATAGGCAGCCTCGTCAATGTCAGAGAATCGGAGTGGTACGACACAAAAAGGCGGCAGCACGTCGAACGCTCGGGTTCTTAGCAGAGGAAGTAAACGGCCTTTGAATGGCGGATGAATAGGGCCCATGCGCAATTTCCTCAAACCCATTGGAGTCGAGCCTTCTGAGGAGGGAAGTACAGGATTCACACGGGAATAACACTTACGACTTTCTGGTCGCTATTCGTGACCAAGCTGGCAAGGCCGGCATCAAATGTGGCGACTTTCCCGCCTTGTTGCAGAGCAGCGGCTACCAGCAAGGCATCTGTGACCTGGCGGAATCCTTGGATGCGCGCGACGAGATCTACAGGCATTGCATGCACTGACCTATCGAGAGGCCAAAATGAATGCCTACCCACCCTTTTCAGCTCTGCGAGGAATTCAATCGCCTTTTCCGGGGATACTCTACGTTCGAAGACAGCAGGATTGCAGGAGATTCTTATGAATCCTGCTTCGGTCAACAGACACGTTGCCCAGCCGTCTTGACTTTGTCGAGAAAACCAGGCTCTCGCCGCTGAATAATGTACATGGCTCGGCCACGCCAGTGCAACAAGGACGTTAACATCCAACAGCACCGTCACGGCCAATCGCTCAGCGCCTCTCTAACATCCTCGCTTGTTACCGGCCGAGAGATTGCGTCGACACAAAATGAGGGCATGCCATCGACAAACTCAAATTCACCAGACCCCATAAA
>VYDA01000358.1:2457-10978 GCA_009843665.1 Caldilineaceae bacterium SB0675_bin_29
CCCCTTAAACCCCCGCCGGGCCAGTTCAGATATCGCGTTGCCGAGGCTGCTTCCGTTGCGTTCGGCCAATGCTCGAGCGACCGCGAGCACATCGTCGTCAATCGTTAGTGTTGTTCGCATAATGGCATCATATCATCAGAGCATCAGTCTGTCAAGGGCAGAAGCTAGTGATCGCAGTGCCAACGCATCCGGAGTTGGGAGCAGGACTAGCACACGATGGGCGCCCACAAGGGGACACCTACTTGACCGGCGCAGCATCACGAGGTATTGGGCCAGATCGATACAGTTGTTCAGCTAGTGGCCACACGATTGAACGCCTACCAGGTTCCCTACCTCGAAGAGATACATCTGGCGGCCGTTGCCGCCGTGTGCGGAGTCGATGATGATTTTGGTGCCGTCGGGGCTGGAGCGGGGGTGGAGGTCGCAGCGCAAGGTGTCGGTGTAAGGCGGCGGCGAGTGGAACCGGCCGAGGTCGATGCGGCGGTCGGTCGGGACGTGGTAGAGGTAGAGGTCCTGAAGGCGTTCTTCTCCCTGTGGATAGGTGTCGTTGAGGATCCAGTAGTTGTCGGAGAGATATGTGCAGTGGCCGTTGAGCGGCATCCTGGTTTTGCCCACGATCTGGTCGGGGCCGCGAGAACCGTCGTCGGCATTTGGGAAGATGTAGTAGGCGCCTCCGTGTGAGGGGCGGTGGGACCAGGCCAGGATATGGCTGTCATCGCGCCAGATGAGGTGGGAAGTGTGGCCGGAGTGGTCGACGACTGTCAGGTCTGAGCCGTCCGCTTTGGCGGTAAGCATGCGCGTGTGGAAGGGACCGTCGCCAAAGCGCCAGCGGTGGAGGAAGAGGAAATGCGTGCCGCCGGGATTGAAGATGAGAACATTAAAATAATGTTTTGCTGACAGAATCTCTCCGTGGGGGTAGGGAGTCCCCGCTACTTCTGCCAAACTAACGATCAGATTGGTTTCGCCGGTGCGCAGGTCGACCGTGTGTATTCCGGTGTCGGCAGGCGCATTCACATCATACCAAGGATCGGGAATGCCCATGTAGCCGTAGCCGGGGCGCATGTCTTCGAGACGATGGAAGTCGATGGAGAGGGCAGTATGGCCGTCGGGGCTAAGGGTGAAGACGGGGTGGGGGAGAGTGCGCGTCTGGGTGGTGTCGACGTCGAGAATGTGACTGACGAACTGGCCGTCAGTCCTGTCATTCCAGATGATTTTGTTTGACGACTGGGGCATCCACTGTAGCATACAACCCGCTTGCCAGCCCCATGCGCGGCTTTCCCCCAGTGTGATCCAGCGGTCGCCGTCCGCCAGGTCCACCATTCCGATTCTGATGCAGTCGTCAGGCGCAGGCGGGCGATGTTCGAAGTCCACCTGCATGCCCAGCGCGTAGCGGGCGGAAGGGTCGAATTGCAGTTTGTCGTAGTAGCCGAACCAGTGATGCTTGGGACCTGAGGTGATGGCGCGGGATGGTATCATTTGATTCTCTTCTGTTTTGGGCTGAGTCGAAAGAAAAAGTCGGTCAGACCTGGGCGGATTACGATGCGGAAGTGACTCCAACGGCAGGTCCTAAGGGTCGACGATTTCTGAGACGTCCATGACGTAGAGCTGCCTGCTGCCTTCATGGATGGAGTCGAAGCTGACCATGCGCTCGTCGCGGCTCCAGCGGGGATGCAGGTCGCAGCGGATTTCACCGCGGAAAGGGAGCGGGGCGTGGTAGCTGCCCAGATGCACCAGGCGTTCTTCGGTCATGTGCCACAGGAGGAGAGGCTGATTGCTGTTTTCGTCCGGGTACTCATCGGTCAGCAGCCAGGTCCCATCCTGCGTAAAGCTGCAGTGGCCGTTCCTGGTGAGGACATCGGGCCGGACTGCCTCGAAATCGCAGGTGGTGTCGTTCATCAGGTAGTAGGCCGGGCCCTCTTTCATCGTCACCCAGCCGAAAATCAACTCCTCGGTCAGCCAGTCGCAGTGCGAGGCACCGAGGTCGGTCATGGCGCGCAGCTCGCCTCCCTGCATGTAGGCAGAGAGCATTGTGGTCTGGCCGATCTCTTTGTTCTCGTCGAAGACGCGTACAACGAAGGAGACGCGGGTGTCGTCGCGGTTGATGAAGGGGTGATTGAACCAGATTTTGCCGACCTGCAGCTCCTCGTTGTGGCTTAGGAAGTCACGTACCTCGGCGTAGGAGACCAGTACGCGAGAATCCCCCGTCTCCGTGTCCATGATGTAGAGGCCGTCCTCGGTGGGATGATTCTGGTCTGCGTAAGGATCGGGTAGGCCGGCATAGCCGACAACGGGCCGCATCGCCTTGAGGCGGGCGTAGTTCAGACCGAGCGCTTTGCGACCGTCGCGGGTGATGGCGGCGATGGGGTGGGGCAGGGTCCGTTTGTGTCCGGAGTGGATGTCCTGAATCACGGCGACGAAGCGGTCATCAGCGCGGGCGTTGTAGGTGATCAGGCGGTCGGGCGCGGTCGCGAGCCAGTGTAGCATAGAGCCTTGCTGCAGATTCCAGGCTTGAGTTTCGGCGACGCCTTCGAAGTTGCCCGTTTCCATGTCCACCAGACCGACGACAGCGGTGTCTCCGGCGGCGGGCGGGCGATCGTGGAAGTCCGACTGCAGGCAGAGGTGGTAGCGGCCGGTTGCATCCCAGGGATAGATGGCATAGTAGCCGAAGAAGTGGTGTTTTGGTCCTTGCGTAATCGCTCTTGCGGCCAAGCTGCCTTTTGTATTGCTCATGTTCCCTCCTGCAAGGTTGGGCAGTGCTGCACAGACCAGGTTTCTGCCTTCCACATCATGAGCACTTTGCAATGCGGGTGCGGCTCAACGTCCCAAGACCTCTGCCACGTCAACAACGTAGATCTGGCGGCTGCCCTCGTGGATCGAGTCGAAGCTGACGAGCCGCTCGTCGCGGCTCAAGCGGGGGTGGAGGTCGCAGCGGGTCTGGTCGCGGAAGAACGGGGGAGAGAGGAAGCGCCCCAGTACGACCAGGCGCTCTTCGGCCATGTTCCACAGGAACAGAGCGCGGAGGTTGTTCTCGTCCGGGTATTCGTCGTTCAACAACCAGGAGCCGTCGCGGGTAAAGCTGCAGTGGCCGTCGCGGGAGAGAATGTCGGGGCGGACGGACTCGTATTCACCGGTGGCGTCGTTGACAAGGTAAAAGTTTACCCCCTCCTTCATCGTGAACCAGCCGAAGATGACGTCTTTGGTGCGCCAGTCGCAGTGCGATGTGCCGAGGTCGTTCATTATGCGAATGTCTCCGGCTTCCAGGTTCATCGACAGGCATACGGTTCTCCTGGCCCCTGTGTCATCCCAGTAGACTACGACGAAGGCGACGCGGGAGTCGTCGCGATTGATGAAAGGGTGGTTGAACCAAAGCTTGTACTTCTGAATCTCCGGATAGTCGCAGAGGTACTCGCGGGCGTCTTCGTATGAGAAGAGCAGTTTGCCCTCGCCCGAGTCGGTATCCATGATGTAGAGTCCGTCGTCAGCGGGATGTTTCTGATCTGCATTGGGGTCGGTTAGCCCGGGGTAACCCACGACGGGCCGCATATCCCAGAGTCGTGCGTAGTTCAACCCTAATGCCTTACGTCCGTCGCGGGTGATGGCTGCAATTGGGTAGGGCAGGAGGCGCTTGTGCCCGGTGTGGATGTCCTGGATCACGCTGACGAAGCGGTCGTCGTCGCGAGCGTTGTATGTGATCAGGCGGTCGGGCGCGGTGGGTAGCCAGTGCATCATGCTCCCCTGCTGCAGATTCCAGGCCTGTGTTTCGGCCACGCCTTCGAATTTGCTCGTCTCCATATCCACCAGTCCGATGACTGCGGTGTCGCCGTCGGCGGGTGGACGATCATGGAAGTCCGACTGCAGGCTGAGGTGGTAGCGACCGGTGGAATCCCAGGGGTAGATGGCATAGTAGCCGAAGAAATGGTGCTTCGGTCCTTGTGTAATCGCTCTGGCGACAAAACTGCCTTCTGTCTTGCTCATGTTCCCTCCCAGATAGTTGGACAGTGTTGAACGGCCCTGGTTTCCGCTCCGTCAGTCTTGAGTTTCAGGCAAGGCGACGGCGCCTTATCGTCCCACGACCTCCGCCACGTCGACAACGTAGATCTGCCGGCTGCCACCGTGGATCGAGTCAAAGCTGACGTGCCGCTCGTCGCGGCTCCAGCGGGGGTGCAGGTCGCAGCGGATCTCGCCCCGGAAGGGCAGTGGCGAATGGAAGCGCCCGAGAACGACCAGCCGCTCTTTGGCCATTTGCCAGAGGAGGAGGGCCTGGAGGCTGTTCTCGTCGGGGTACTCATCGGTCAAGAGCCAGGAGCCGTCGCGGGTGAAGCTGCAGTGGCCGTTCTTGGTCAGGATATCGGGCCGCACTTCCTTGTATTCCAGGGTCCTGTCGTTGATCAGGTAGTATTTTTGCCCTTCTTTCATTGTCACCCAGCCGAAGATCAGCTCATTGGTCAGCCAGTCAAAGTGGGACGCGCCCAGGTCTGTCACGATGCGCAGATCTCCGCCTTCCATGCTGGCGGAAAGCAGAATCGTGTGCCTGATTTCTCTGGTCTCGTCGCGGTAGCGCACGACGAAGGCGACGCGTGTGTCGTCTCGGTTGATGATGGTGTGGTTGAACCAGATCTTGCGCGCCTGTACCTCTTCGTAAGCGCTGAGAAAGTCGCGTGCTTCTTCGTAGGAGACCAGGACGCGGGACTCGCCGGTCTGCGTGTCCATGGAGTAGACGCCGTCCTCGGCGGGATGGTTTTGATCGGCGAAGGGGTCGGGGAGGCCGGCGTAGCCGACCACGGGGCGCAGTGACTTGAGGCGGGCATAGTTCAGGCCCAGGGCTTGGCGGCCGTGGCGGGTCATGGCGCTGATCGGGTAGGGGAGGATACGTTTCTCTCCGCTGTGAATGTCCTGCACGACGCCGACGAAGCGATCGCCGTCACGGGCATTATAGGTGATCTGCCGGTCAGGAGCCGTTGGCAGCCAGTGCAGCATGGAGCCCTGTTGCAGGTTCCAGGCCTGGGTTTCGGCCACGCCTTCGAACTTGCCGGTCTCCATGTCGACGAGACCGACTACGGCGGTGTCACCGGCCACTGGGGGGCGGTCGTGGAATTCCGACTGCAGGCAGAGGTGGTACTGGCCGGTGGCGTTCCAGGGACAGATGCCGTAGTAGCCGAAGAAGTGGTGCTTTGGGCCCTGGGTAATCGGTCTGGCGACGAAGTTGTCTTGTGAAGTGCTCACGGTCTCTCCTGGCACCACTTATTCAGGCCCTTTGCGGAATCAACGTTCAGATATCCCAGAATCGAGGATGTTCGCTCCCCTGCCTTTGATTCGGCAGTGCATAGACAAGGGGACCGAACTCGAAGTTCAGGTACGTTGGACCGCGCAAACGCGAGGCCGCGGGCTCAGCCGACTCCGGCAGGCCCGCGGCCACAATGAGCGCGACTTTATCCTGGTGCACTCCACGCCGCAGAGCAGACTCTTCGTATCAGAGCGGAGAGTCGATACAACTGGCGGCGCGGCGCGTTGCCGCCGCGTTGGACTAGGTGTCCTCACCTGCGCGGATGAAGTACTGCTCCATCCCCGTATTCGAGGGCGAACGCGGCTGGTCGTCGAACATGCCGTCTTCGGGCACGTTACGGAAGTAGTTCTTGACGATCACCGGCTGCGGCGGCGCGGTGGTGACGCCGATCTGCCATAGGTTCTCCATGTTGAGCTCGAGGATCTGGCGGAACAGTGCGTGCTGCGTCTCCACATCGACAGTCGTCTTGATCTCTTCCCAGATCTCGATGGCCTTCAGAATGTCGCCGGTGGGCTCGAATCCCTCTTTGCCGCCGCTGTTGTAGTAGAAGGCGTACTGCCGCAGAGCATAGTTGTTGACGATCGGGACGAAGGAGCGCGGTTCGATGAAGGGGTTCCACTCGCCGCTGCTATGCCATACGCCGAGGTCGAGCTCGTTGGCGCTGAGGCGCTGCCCGAAGAGGCTGCGGTCGATTTCGGTACTGATCAGCTCCAGCCCGATCTCCTTCCATTGGGAGGTCAGCAGCTCGGCGATGTCGCCCCAGGCGGCGAAGATTGCGACATACTCAAAGACCAGGCTGAGCCGCTCTCCGTCAGGTCGCAACCGGTAGCCCTCGTCGTCGCGCTCGGTGAGACCCATTTCATCCAGGTAGGCGTTGGCTTGATCGGGGTCGTGCTCGGTCATGCTTATGGCCTGAGGCTCCCAGTAGACGGGCGAGTTCTTTGTCGGGGAGACCTGGGTGGGTTCTGTCTGACCCAGGTAGACAGCTTCGTTGATGTCTGCACGATTCATGCCGAGTGAGAGCGCGTAGCGGAAGCGCTTGTCCTGGACGATTTCTCGCAGCACTGGATCCTTATTGGTGTGATTGAGATGGAGTACGGTGTCGGTTACCTGCCCTCGATTCCAGAGCATAACGCGGTAGTTGCCCCGCTCCCGGTTCTCCATGAAGAGCGGCACGTTGTCGAAGGTTATATGACGCAGCTGCATGTCCACCTCGCCCTGGATGGCGCGCAGGTTGAGCTGGTCCTTGCCGTCGACAAGACTCCAGTGGATGGCATCGATGTAGGGCAGCTGGTTGCCTTCGGGATCGACCTTCCAGTAGAAGGCATTGCGATCGGCGACCAGCGGATCGCTGTGCGACGGCGTGCTGAGGTTCCAGGGAAGATAGCTGGGCGTATCGGGATTGCGACGTGTATCCGGTTTCGTGCCGAAGAGCTGGTACCAGTGCTCGACACCGGCATCCTTCATCATCGCTTCGAGCTCGTCCTTGTCGGCATAATCGACGTGGAACTGTTTCAGGTAGTGGGCGCAGTATCTGGCGAATCTGTCCCCCCAAAGGGAGCCAAGCACATTGATGAACAGTGCATAGGGCGCCGCAAACTTGAATTCGACTTTGTAATCATCCAGTTTCGAGATCACCACCGGCTCGCCGGCGACGATGAGCCAGTTGGGGAAAGAGGGGGTCAGATCTTCATTGAGGAGCACATCCTCATAGTAGAAGAGGAGGTCATTGGCCGTGTACGGCTCGCCGTCAGACCATTTCATTCCAGGGCGCAGGTTGAAGGTGAAGGTGGAGCCGTCGTCCGACACTTCCCAGCTTTCAAAGACGTTGGGGTTGATCTGGGTGCCGTCCTTGTTGTAGCGAACGAGGTGCTCACCGCCGACTTTGCCGCCCAACTGGTTGTCACTGGCAGAGGTCGCCAGCCGGTTCCAGATTCCGCCGTAGTCACCGATCTCTTCTTCGGGTGTGATGACCAAGGGTTCGTCCGGCAGCCGCTCATCGACCGGCGACAACTGGCCGTTTGCCACCATTTCGGCGAGCATCGGCGCCTCGTTGTACTTGGAAGGCGCTGCTGCGGGTTCGGCCGCGGTCTCCGCGGCTGGCGCCTCGTCGGCAGGTGCCGCTTCCTCCGCGGGCGGTCCGCCGTCGGCGCCGCAGGCCACGACGACTACGCCGGCAGCGGTAAACGCAGAAACACGCATGAATTCCCGCCGCGAAATCCTCTTGTTTGCTCTCTTCCGCATCGTCTGCCTCCTTGAGCAGTGTGAAGGACTCTATATTCTACTTTTCAGGGAGTATTCCAAGTTTGCGAGCTAGACGCCAGCGTCCCTGGAGCTAATTGTACGGTGGGGTGGAATGCGGCTGATCTGGCCGCCGCCATCTTCCTATTATCGGAAGATCGACGGCAGCCAAATTGCCATCCGCTATACATTGCAGACCGCGCGCAAGGCGCGTGTCGCAATTGGATGGTTCCCAATCCCTCACAGAAAATCCTATCACAACCCGGCGGCTGGTACAACCGTAAAAAAAGCGCCTCCTGGCAGGCTCTACCTGTCCCAGCTGCGGCCTGAGGGATCGGAGCAGTTGACAACGAGAGCCGGTCCCAGTTGGTCGATCTGCAGCCGAATCGTGTCGCCGTCCTGCACCGGTTCGAGGCCGAAGTGATGGGTGCCGGTGGCCACTACGTCGCCGGGCTGGAGGGGTAGCACGTTGGTTACCTCGGCGAGCAGTTCGGGAATGTGACGGTCCATGTCAGCGGTGGTTATGTCGTGCTTCTTTTGGTCATTGACCCACAGACGCACGTTGAGGTCGTTGGAGTTGGGGATTTCGTCGCGGGTTACGAGCACGGGGCCCAAAGGCGCGAAGGTGTGCCAGGATTTGCCCAGGAAGAAGCCGCCAGGCAGGCCTCTGGCGGAGACGTCGATGAACTGTGTGTACCCGAAGACGTGATCCATTGCATTTTCGGCGGCCAGATAGCTGGCCGGTTTGCCGATTACAATTGCCAGCTCCGGTTCGAAGTGAAAGACGCTGGCCTCGGCGCTGGGCAGGACGACGGTGCCACCGTGACCGAGGGCGGCGTTGGGCGACTTGAGGAAGGCGTTGAAGAGGCCGCGTTCGGGCTTGGCCGGTTCGAGGTAGTTGCCGGCGAGGCAGACCAGCTGGCCAGGTCTAGGGACGGAAGGACGGCAGGTGACATCGTCGAGGGAGACGCCGGTGGCGGAGGCGGAGGCGGCGGC
>VYDA01000093.1:0-6397 GCA_009843665.1 Caldilineaceae bacterium SB0675_bin_29
CACTAACAACCACCAAAAAGTAAAATGACCGGGGAATCTTTGCCCGGGTGCCCACAGCACCATCTGCCGTTGGTCTGCCTCAACTATAGCGCTCGCCGATCACCCCCAGTCCTCCCCGCCACCAAATCAGTCCACAGGACGGCACGTTAACGAACTCCGCACGCCTGCGACCACGGCCGCTGCCTCGGAACGCACCCCGCCTCTAAATCCGTCAGTGCCTCCAGCGACAGAATCTGAGTATCCTTCTCCGGGTCCCATCACCCCCGCCCCAGTGGACTGACCCCTAGATTCTGCAATTCGCACGCGCCGCTCGGCTCAGACCAAGAAATCGCCGTCAAACGTCTCCTCTCGGACATCGGCTTGCAGGCGACCGTCCCCCATAGAGGAACACAGCGGATGGAGCGACCTGCCCGTGCCTGAACGCTCAAGCAGTTCATCCATTCTCACTGCCACACTTACTGTCTCAGGCAACTGTGCTACGCATCCTCGCAAAGCTTCCCGTGCCAGGATATAGGCTTTCCGGTCTTAGCGTCTCTGACGCCTCTGAAATCGGGCCCATTTTCGGGGTCTGCGCATGCCATATCTACTTCCTCTTGCAACACACCCAGCGCTGGGTTGACGCCGTTGGAAGAAAATACTGCCCCCGAAATGTTTGCATCGTCTAGGTGCGCATATGAGATCTTCGCATGAAAATTTTCCTGATACGATGTTCCTTTAGTCTCCGATCCTAGTTCAGAAAACAATGCTCCTTGAAGCTGGGCATTCGAGAGATTCGCCCTCATTAGCCACGCTCTGGAAAGATCTGACCCGAAAAGAAAGGCCTCAGACAGGTCTGAATCGTTAAGATTGAGGCGACGAAGATCTGCGTTACGCAGATCCAGCCTGAATTTCGCTCTTCTCTCGATTTGAATATGTGCGGAATTACGTTTGCGGACGAATTCCGCGATTGTGCTGACATCGGCGCGCGGCGACTGCTCTTCCTCGTCTAGTTCGGCACCGTCACTCTTGCCCTTTGTTGGATGGCGGACGAACGCGCAAAGCAGTTCCATCACTTGCACGTGATAGATTTCCGAATGTTCCTCAGCGAGGTGTTGAAGTGCATATATGCCGCCTAGACGAACCGAAAGATTTTCGCTACCAAGCATCTCAGCGCCTTTCTGGAATCGTTCATTCAACAATCCTTGTTGCGCCGTTTCGGCCTGTTGCTGCGCCACAGCTGTCTGACGCTCTCCCACAATACTGCGCCAAATAGGGAGTTCCATCGCAATGAATCCACCGATCACTAGGCTCAAGTTGCGGATAGTCACAATGAGAGGTTCCTCTTTGTCGTGTAGATCATCCCAGAAGAACCACGAGAGGCCAATTCCAAGAGCAAGCAGTACAACTGCCCCACTGACCCACCAGAATCCGTCCCACCTTATTGCGCGAAGGATCAGCGGTAACACTATGATCCCTCCAAACACTATGCTTAAGGTGGAGGCATACGAAAATAGGGAGCCCTGAGTAACATATACATCTTCCCAGTAATATCTGGAAAAGCCGAAACCAATGAGAAGTGCGCCGGCCGTCGCAGAAATCCACCGGAAGCCAAGCCACCACTCAAAAAAGCGAAAGAAAAAACTTCGTAGGCGCATCCAACCGGACCGGATCATATGTCGCGTACCAACACAATTGCCACTCCTATGCCTACCCGCCTCGCACTATCATCTCCCCCTCAGCCAAATCCCCTGCAATCTCCTCCAACTGCTCCAACGCCGCGCGCAGATCCTCCACAATCTCCTCAGCAATCTCGTCCGGCGGCGGCAAGCTGTCCGTATCCTCCATGCTCTCATCGCGCAGCCAGAAAATATCGAGACTCACCTTGTCCCGTTTGACTAGATCATCGTAGCTGAAGCGCCGGAACCGCTCCGTCTCTTCACGTTGACCGCGGTCCTCCGCGTTGTAACAGGCGACAAAATCCTCCAGATGCGAGCGTCCCAGCGGATTCGTCTTAAGCGTAAAGCGATGGTTCGTGCGCAGGTCGTAGATCCACAACTCCTTCGTCCACGGCGTTTCACTGGCCGGTTTGCGGTCGAAAAAGAGCACATTCGCCTTGACACCCTGAGCGTAGAATACGCCCGTCGGCAGCCGCAACAGCGTATGCGCATCGCACTCCCTGAGCAGATGGCGCCGCACCGTCTCCCCAGCCCCGCCCTCAAACAGGACATTATCCGGGACCACAATCGCTGCCCGTCCGTGGTTCTTCAACAAGGTACGCACGTGCTGCAGAAAGTTCAACTGCTTGTTGCTCGTGGTCGCCCAGAAATCGGGGCGTTCTACCACAAGGCTTTCCTTCTCCGACTTGCCTTCAGAGTTGACGAACGTCAGGCTCGACTTCCGTCCAAACGGCGGATTGGTTAGCACCATATCAAAGTGGATGCCTGGATGTGTGCGCAGACTGTCGTCTACTCTGATATTCGTCTCGTCCCCTCCGATGCCGTGCAGGTAGAGGTTCATAACACAAAGTCGTGCCGCGCTGTCTACGATCTCCCAACCGTGTAACGCCCTCTCCTTCAGGTGCGTCAATCGGCCTAGGTCCATACCCTTGTTGTGTCCGACAATGTAGTCGTGGGCCGCCAGCAAAAACCCCCCCGTACCGCAGGCCGGGTCACAAATGCTGTTATCAGGCTGCGGCCGCATCACCTCGGTGACCGCCTCGATAAGTGGACGGGGCGTAAAATACTGTCCCGCGCCTGTCCTCACGTCTTGGGCATTCCGTTCCAGCAGGGACTCATAGGCATCACCCTTTACGTCCGCGCTCAGTGCAAGCCAGTTCTCGCTGTCGATCAACTCCTTGATCAGCCGCGTCAGCATCGCCGGCTCCTGAATCTTGTTCTGCGCCTTGCTGAAGATAACACCCAGCGTGCCGGGCTGCCGCGCCAGCGTCTCCAAAGTCTGCCGGTAGTGGGTCTCCAGTTTGTCCGCGTCCTTGGCCAGCAGGCTGGACCAATCGTATCCCTCTGGAATTGGCGGCGGCCTATAGCCCGGCAGCAGCGTATATGGTGGCTGACTGCGCTCGTACATCATCTTGAGGAAGATTAGATAGGTCAGCTGCTCCAAATAGTCGCCGTAGGAGAGCCCAGCATCCCTTAAAACGTCGCAGTAATTCCACAGCTTCTGACCGATGGTGGAAGAAATCGTCATGATTCAGCGTCCTGGAGCATTTTGCCGTCTACCAATCCCATCCAAATGCAAGGCAATCAGAACTGCGCTCTTACCTTTTGCTGACATTTAGAATTGAGGTTTTGGAATCCCAGGCCAGTTGGAAGGTAGGACCAGATATTCATTGGGTGTACAAAGCGGGGCGTCCCATCTGAAGTTCCCTTCAGTGTTGAGACTACCTTGCACCGCGAATGGAAAGATTCCCTGCTTTAGCGGTGATTCCGACCAAGGATGAGGGACATAGTACCAAGGTGTCTCTCGGGAACAAAACATATGTGCCTTGACCCAGGGAATGTAAAGGACTCCTGAAATATGTTGGTGGCTTGGCCTTTCGACCGACCCATAAAACGGCCGATGTTCACCGCTAGAGTCTGGATGCGCAAACAGCGCACCTGCAAAGACTTCACCGGTATTGTCTAGAATTAAATCGGAATGACTGATGACAATTATGCAAGTTCCATTTGCGGATTTTAGTTGGTTAGCTTTGTACTCAAGCACGGATCTGAGTTTCTGAATATCATTTCCCATCCAGCCCTCATTCTCATCATTGACTCCAGCATTTTCCCCTTCGTCTACGACAATCGTAGGTGCATCCCTGTCGCGGCCCGGAAGATAGAGTGCTTTGAATCTGATTCTCCATCCACGATCTTCCCACTCGAATCTCCCAACAATTCTGCCCTTCTGATCCGGTCGGCATACATCGCGATTGGAAAGTTCAAGCACGAATTTCTCTATGCTTTGCTTGAGCTTGCTCTCTCTCGGATCGGCTTCTGTTGAATGTCCAAGTAACATCCAACTAAATCCAAAAGGGCGCGAGTCCATCAAATTTACAATCTCTCGAAGCCTCCTCGCCGTGGCAATCGCGCCGATGAACTCACTAGACCTCTGGGCAACTGTGCATTCGACCCAAATATGTTTTCCATCAGGATTACAAATGTGAAAGTCTGGTCTGTTCCCGCTAGGAAGAACATCCTCGACCGACACCCTTCCAGCGTATCTGCGCAGAATTTCATGGGTGGCCAATTCCAGAAGTGCCCCACTGTGCGACGCATTGTCTTTACGGAAGCGACTCAGGAACTCTTTCTTCTGTTCAAGAGGATAGTGAGTAAACCATTCCTCAAGAGTCTTGCGAACGGTAATCATGAAAGGAAACGGGGAATGCGTATTCAAATAATACTGAGATGATAGCTTCTCCTTACGAGTAAGCGTGTTGTCAAACAAGACTGTCATTTCCTTGACCTTCGGCGTGTGGGTCTAGGGCGGCTTGCTTTGGATGAGCGGGCCGCTTCTCTTTCGGTCTTGATCCGCTCCAATAGCGTCGATGCCGGTTCATCACAAGAGTCTTGAGGTACAAGTTGACCGGAAAACGCCTGATTGAGAATGCTTTGGCGTAGTCGCCCGACCCGTTTCGCGCAGATCTCAACAGTAGTTTCGGCTTGTTGGATGATTGAAAGGCGGCTTTCCACTTCAGCAACAATACGGTGTTGTTCGCCAATCGGTGGAACAGGAAAGGGAATTTCCTGGACGCGGGACTTATTTAGGGCAGGCTGATTGTTTCCTGACCCAATCTGTCGCGTTACATCGTACTGTCCCCAAAGATAATAAAAGAGGTATTCTGGCGGAAGCTTTGACTGCGAGGCCCTGATTGCTGCTGAATTCTGGCTATTGCAAGCCGAGATATCCAAAATCGATACTTGGCCCCGAGTCTTGCCCTCACCAATCATTCCTAACAAGACCGTACCCGGAGGGTGTAAGTCCATACTGCTGTTATTAAGCCCTTCTTCCGTTGTGCATTCGCGCGTATTCTTGATTCTGTTGAACGCCACTTCGCTACTGCTTACCCAAGAAATGTCTCCGCCCCAGTATTCTGGTCGAGATCTTCTGGGAGTGGCCCCCACGAAAACTTCGAAGGCTTCTCCGATATTGCTCCAGATCCACCCCGCCGGTAACTCAGATAAATCGGACGTGTCCGGCGGCACCGGTTCCCTATACTTCCCCCGCCTTTTCTCTTGAGACTCCCACCGAGCGCGCCGTTCGACCAAAATACGTTCCAACAGTTGCTCCGCGTGTTCGTAGTCTCGCCCCTCAGCCTCGGCAAGCTCCGCCTCGGTCGGCACCAGCTTCCCCTCGCTCGCCGCCTTCAGCACACTGGCCCGGTACCGCTTCAAATTGACCTCAATACGCCTCAACGCAGCCTCAGCAGCTTCCAGCCGCGTGAACTGCTTCTCGATCTCCGCCACGATGCGCCGCTGCTCAGGGTGGGGTGGAAGAGGAATGTGAGCCTGTTCTATGAACCAGGCAGGTACCCTTAGCTGTCCGGCAGTTCCAGCCATGTTTCTTTGGGCTTGCTTACGAAAGTCGGTTCGCAGAAGAAAAAATCGCAAATACTCGCGGGACAACCCAGGAAAAGGACGTAGGACGTGTAACTCTGTAGTACCGCAAGCGGAACCATTCTTTAGGCCGTTAGCAATAGCGATCTTGCCATTTTCCATACACGGGGTTATTTTGGCGAAGAGAACGTCGCCATCTGAAAACTTGGTATACCCTTTTTTGACATCTCCAAACAACTTGATTTGGCTCAGATCGATTACGCCAGTTTCGGCTTCAATCGCTGCCATTGGAACAAAGGAAACTTCACAGTTATCCGAGAGTGGAACTGCAAATGTCCGCGGATTGACCAAGCAAACTTGCTCAACTTTCGCCCGCACCCACCCTACGGGCAAACTCCTATTCTTGGGGTCATTCCTCATCGTTTATCTCGTTTTACGCCGGTAAACAGTATCATCCAAAGCATGTTTCGCAATTTGCTCTTTGAACAGACATTCAGCCTCTGCAAAGGGCTGTAAATACTCCTGTATCGCTTCTTCCATTACTGCCCGATATTTCCGCACCCTAATGCGGCGCCATTTCCTGCAACTCAAACAACGACTCCAGTGCAGACTGGCTGGAGTGCTCTGCTTTCGAGCTTCCCACAACACGGCATATCTTAGTTTAGCCAACCGCTTTGTCGAGACGCGACGCCGTCGCCAAAACTGATTCTCGCAAGATTCGACAAAATCGTCATGCTACCGTCTCATGCCGCCAACGCCAAGTTCAACTCCTCCAAGACTTGTGTCAACTCCTGCCCAAATAGCGTATATGCCTTTGCCAAGCCGCCCTTTTGGTTAAAGGGAGCTAATTCGTAAGCGCTCATTTC
>VYDA01000093.1:6407-8620 GCA_009843665.1 Caldilineaceae bacterium SB0675_bin_29
ATACTGACGCTGCCCGCGATGTGGTAGCGAATGTCCTCCAGCCACCGACGTTGTTCGGCGGTGAAAGTCCGTCCGCCGGTCTCCTGCGTAGCCATCCACGCTTCGAATCGTGCGTTAGCCCGTGCGCCAAAGGGGACCAACTCCTCCTCCTCCCCCACAGCGTACCGCACCAGCGACACGATATCCGCCAGCGTCCGCTGCCCTGATCCCCGCACCCTGGACTGGTCCAAGTGCCGGTAAGCCTGCCATAGCCGTTCAGTCGTCCACGCCCGCGGCGGCAATCGCAGCATGTCCGCCAGTTCCTTGATGTCGTCGAAACGCAACCGTTGCTGATAGGGCCGCGCATACAACACCTGTAAGGCCGTGATTTCGTCTCGATTCTCCTGGATGAACTCCTGAAACGACTGTACCAGTCTCCCCGCCTGCTCATCCGTATATCCGGCTTCGATCAACTGATCTGCGCTGACCGTGTCGATCGTCTGCTCATAACTTTTGTGGACATCGACAAGCAACTGGCGGAGCTGGGGATTCGCCGCAAATGGCTGCGCTCCACTTTCCAACAGTTCCTGGCGCGCCTGTTCCACCGCCTCGTCTCCCGGCTCCTCCAGTCCGGTCGTCTGCTGGGCAGCCTCTAGAGCAGCGTCCGGATCGGTTGCGCGGACAAGCCCTGAAATCAACTCCGGCAGCGACACGCCGTTGGCGGCCGACTCGATAGCCTTCCGGTCGCTTGCGCTCAGTTGGCGGTCCAATCGGGCTAGCCGGCTGGCAAGAGAGGAAAGCACGTCAGGCTCGCGGTTGCCCATACTTATGTAGTCCAGCAACTTTTCGAACGGGACCGTCTTCTCCCTGTCCAACGTGTAAGAGTCCGACAACTCAGATTCCGTCACCCCCACCGCGTCCACGATGACGAACCGCAGTTTGTCCTTGGCGTCGGGCGTAACCCCTTCGAATTCCGTCGAAGAGATAGTACGCACGCCGCGCCCCTTCATCTGCTCAAAGAAGTTGCGGCTGCGAACGTTGCGCATGAAAAAGACGATCTCCACCGGCTTGACGTCAGTGCCCGTTGCGATCATATCCACCGTCACGACAATGCGCGGTGCGTAGCTATTTCGGAAAGATGAAAGCAGACTTTCTGGCGTCACACCTGTCGTCTTGTAGGTGATTTTCTGGCAGAAGTCGTTGCCCTTGTCGAACACCTCCCGCACAATGCGCACAATGTCATCGGCATGGCTGTCGTCTTTGGCGAAAATGATCGTCTTGGGCACATGCGTGCGCCCAGGGAATATCTCCGTGAACAGTCGATCGCGGAAGGTTTCGACTACGGTGCGGATCTGGTCCTCTGCCACCACCTCACGGTCCAATTGATTGGCCGTGTAGTCCAGATCCTCCTCCAATTTTTCCCACCGCACTTTTCGCGTGCGGCGGTCTCGCCTGTCCACAAAATAGCCCGCATCCACCGATGAGCCTTCCTGCGTGATCTCAGTTCTGATCTGGTAGACGTCGAAATCTACATTCACCCCGTCGGCCACCGCCTCCCCGTGGTTGTACTCCATCACCAGGTTCTGCTGAAAGAAGCCGAATGTCTGCTTGGAGGGCGTTGCCGTGAGACCGATCAGAAAAGCGTCGAAATACTCCAGAACCTGCCGCCACAGGTTGTAGATCGAGCGATGGCACTCATCGGTAATGATGACGTCGAAGGTTTCGATAGGATAGATGGGATTGTATTCAACCGGCGTCGGGTCCTGCAGCTGCGCTTTGTTAAACCCGGATAGCTCCTCCAGTTCGGGGTCTAGCTCCTCCCCTTTCAGCATCGAGTAGATTCTCTGGATCGTCGCGATACAAACGCGGCTCACCGGATCGATGGTACCGGCCTGCAGCAGCTGCACGTTGTATAGCTCAGTAAACTTGCGCCCGTCATCCGGCGTGCTGAACCCCTGAAACTCGCGCAGCGTCTGGCGCCCGAGATTACTCCGGTCCACTAGGAACAGCACGCGGCTCGCCCCCGCATGTTTGATCAACCGGTAGATCAGGTTGCACGCCATGAAAGTCTTCCCGCTGCCGGTAGCCATCTGCACCAGCGCACGCGGTCGCCCTGCCGCCAGAGACTCTTCCAAATTCGTGATCGCCCGCTCCTGCACCGCCCACAATGCCGACGTGTCCAGCGGCGGCATGTTCCTCAAACCATGCCTCAGGTTGTCTAAGGTGAGGTAGTT
>VYDA01000093.1:8630-10966 GCA_009843665.1 Caldilineaceae bacterium SB0675_bin_29
GTCTCGATCGTGATGTTTTGTACTGTAGATAGACCCTCTTTCACTCCGACCCACTGGGCCAGCACTTTGGGCCTATGAAAGGAGAAGACAGTTCGGCTACGGGGCTCAGGATCCAGTTCATTTGTAAACTGGGTTTCTACACCTGTACTTTCGTACAGGAAAGGGAGGGGACGCCGGTATACGGGAAGTATGTCGGGCAAGCCGGTGCTGTACTTCTCCGACTGGACCTCAACTCCAGTCAACGTGAACCCTTCTGGCTTGGCCTCTACAACCCCTGCTGCCCCTCCGTTTACATACAACAAATAATCAGCGTGACCATGCCCTGATTTCAACGGAAACTCGCGCGCCGCGATACCCTGGCCCGCGTATAGGTTCAGCGCGCTCGCGTCCTGAACGACCCACCCTGCCTGCGTCAGCATCCTATCTATATTTTCCCGCGCCTGCTGTTCAGGAGTCATTTCTGTCAAACAGCAATTGGTACTCATCCAAGTACGCGGCTATCATTGGTACCAACCCAAGAGAACCCCGTAGAATGTCACCACGCCGAAATCTACGACCATGATGAACATCGTCGCTGTAAGCTATACAAATCAAAGAACTGACTGAATGGCTGCAGGACAATTATAGACCAATTTAGGTTCTTGACAACGCACAAGGTGCCTAAGACGCTAGTTCCATCAGTCCCGCACATTCCTTCCTGCAGACCAGTTTCCCCCGTCGGTTACCAATCTGTTCCTCTCCCCATCCATCCCCGAACCGGCACAACCGCAATCCCGGCCAACCCTCAAATCCCACCCATATCACAGTTCAGACAACGCCCTCGACACCGGCGACACCAGGACCGACGTGCCCGTCTGAAGGGCGACTTCGCCCTGGGCGCGAAATCCGCTAGAATGCACCTGACCCTTGGCTGATCGATTCAGTCAAGATTACGACAGAACATTCGCAACGAGGTCTCCCGCAAGTGACCAAAGTCACAATCGACAGGGCGACAATTCAGGCCGTTGCCCAAATGATCGCCCAAAAATTCGACCCCGAGCAGATCATCCTCTTCGGCAGCCACGCCCGCGGCAACGCCGGCTCCCAAAGCGACATCGATCTCCTCGTCGTCCCCAAACCGCTGGACGACTGGTCCAAACGGGGCAATGCCAATCGCAGAGCAATAGGCGGACAATTTATCTTCCCGTTAACGTCCTCGGCACGACGCATGACCGCCTTGCGAAGCAGCGTAAGAGGTTTTTGACACAATGGAAAAAAAGACTTCTCGAGGGGCACTTTACTCTCTCGGCCAATCTGCGCGGAAACTGCTTCCTTCGCCTTTCCTAAAAACCGATCCCGACTCCGACGAAGGCTTGTTAAGAGTCTATAGGGAGCGGGATGCAGAGAACAACAAGAGAACCACTCCACATGACAGTGAAGTGATAGACCTATGCTGCATTTGGGCAGTTGAGTTCTACACACCCTCCCACATGGATTCTCTGTTTACGGGTGCTAAGCGCTTCGGATGGAAACAAGAAGGATTTCGTAGTCTACGAGACATCCAGGAATGGTTTGGTCACTCAGGGACGCTCTTGCCCGGAGTGAGCGGTAGTTATTGGAACCTTGGCTTCGTAAGTAGGGCGAATTCTCCTTTTACTGGGCCGTCCGGAACCAATAGCATGACTCGAAATCAAGTTCATCCAGATGCTCTGCCGCCAAGTTACGTGACCAAACTTACTGGCAGCCTGATTTCGATCACATCTTCATTGTCTTGCGTAATCATGTGCTTTATTTTAGACAATGACTATGCCAAAAGGCTTGATGAAGCACTAAGGGCCGATCGTCAGACATACTACAAGGGTACTTCTCAATCTCATACCATTCTCGACCCTGAAAGACAGAAATCCGATGAAATCAAACAGGTTCGACACGAAATCAAGGCAACAGCTACGAAATGGGTTTCTGCAAATATCCCTGGCCTCTTTTCGTCCGGACTACTTGTAGACAAAATGCCGACTTACGAGTTAGTTACATTGCGTGATGCGGAACCGTTTCCCAGCGATAGACATTCGATACTCGACTTCCTCCGAGTGTTAACCTTAGATTATTCCAGTGACGCGTGGGCAAGTACGCAAATTCCGGGATTGAAATTGAGCTTGCAAGATTGGGCTGATCGCGTTCCTCAATATCACTTCATCTTTTCTTTGAGGGAAAGCAACCTCAGTGATGAATTCCTAAAGGAGAAGAGGAATTTGGCAGGTAGAGACGCCCGAATTTTTTATATTGATGAATTCATAAGAAATAGATGGCTGCTGCAGGTATAAGCCTTACTACCAATGTTGGAGGGGTATGGCAAT
>VYDA01000596.1 GCA_009843665.1 Caldilineaceae bacterium SB0675_bin_29
AGCCTGAACAATGAATCAACTCGACTTGGCGGACAATAATTTGGGATACACCCCCCATTTCCGAGGCCTTGACGAATCTCAGGTAGGAGTGTATCATTGGGGGAGGTCGCCAATTTGTTTATCTCATCATTGTTCGATTCAAAGAAGAGTCCCTATGAGGCATTTTCTTCATCCAGTGCTAATGTTGACGCGAATCGCTGTGACGATTGCGCCTAGCGCCCGACCAATGAATGTATCGAATTACAATATTTAAGTATGGACTGAAGCGCCGGGTCTTGGTGCATCAATGGTGAGCGCTCTGAGGATATCGAGGAGGAGTTCTTTTTTTGGGGTCGGCTTAGTAGTAGACGCTAGTGGAGGAGAAGCGAGAAAACCGAAGAGATCGATCAGAAGTTTCGCCAAGCAACTAAATGAGGGGAATACATAAAGTGGACTTGACATAATCGGCCAGTAAGGGTTCTTCTATCGTTGCCAACGAATAGGAGGATCCAAATGGCGAAATCGCCGCAACTGACCGATTATGTCCGTCTCATTATCGAACTGTTTGACCGATTTCGACAAGAACGCAGCGCGAACGCAGGTGCGAAACTGGGACGACCGTTCAGATATAGCGAAGAATCGTTTGTCATATTCTTCATGCTGATGCAGTATCGGCGCATCTACGTTTGCAAGAGTCAGTGGCGCTGGCTGCATAAGCATCCTGAGGTTGTCGAGATGTTGGGCTGGGAACAGATTCCCCATTGCACAACGATTGGGCGTCGCTACAAGAGACTGTACGAACTGTTGCAGCTGTTTGTGCTTTTCATCGGTCAGAACAGGTCAGGGCTGGCTGAACAGCTTGACCAGAGCCATCTGGTGGAAGACAAGAGTCTGTTCAAAGCCCGCGGCCCAGTCTGGCACGAGCGCATGCGCAAAGCGGGTCGGATTCCGCCCCGGTTGCGCAACCTGGATACGGATGCAACCTGGAGCAGGAGCGCCTATCATGGCTGGGTATACGGCTACGGACTGCATATGACCTGCAATCAAGATGCCTTTCCTGCCATGCTGCAGGTGGAGACGGCCGCCGTCTCCGAAAGTCAGGTTCTGGACCAAAAGGAAGCGCTGATTCTCAACCAGTTGCGGCCCCAGACTGTCGCAGCTGACAATGCCTACACCAAGGCAATGCGCATTCGCAACTGGAAGCGAGATGGCGTCTTGCTGCTCACGCCGGCTCACAAATGGGTGCATGGTCGCTTTGCCCGCGCATATCACCGCTTCATCCAGTTGCCTGAAATGGTCAGACTCATGCGTAACCGCCGCATTTCGGTCGAACCCCTCTTCGACCTGATTGCCAAAGTCATCGGCACCCATGCCCAGCAAAAACAGTTGCCTGTAAGTTCTCTTGACAATGTCCGTTCTTGTTTAGCCCTCGCTACCCTTTCCATTCAGATTGCCATGATTGTCAATGCCAAATGGGGCTTGCCACACCGCAACATCTCTGACATCGCTACTGCTTTCCAGTGACACTTATGCACACCCCTCAAGTAATATATACTAAAGCCCCCGAATCGTTCTATCCACCAACCCACATATAGGGAGCCTAACTCATGAAATGCAGTTAAATTGGGCTCGCCGTTTTGCTCTTTAGCGCGCTATTTGTGTCGACTTCTGTGATAGTTCTCGCTGCCGGCCATCGCCTTGACCCATCCTATCCTTCGTGCATCCCGGGCGAGCCACATTCCTGCGTGAGTAACCATTATGGAGATGAAAATCTCGCGACACCGACACCGAGGCCTACGCCGACTACACCTCCTCCGACTCCTAATCACAGAGCCACCCTAGCTGCAAGAGCGGCAGAAGGGTACGCTGGGCATTTGGTACAGGGAGGCGCAACATCAGGAAGTCCAGGCACGATGGGACCGGGAGCCGGTGGGGGAGGAGGGGGAGTAAACCCAATTCAAATCAGCCATCGGCGGTAACTACCCAGCAAACTATGGGAGGTTGTATGAGGAATAACGGCCGTCGGTCAAGAAGACTTCAGGCGACTGTTGGCGATCAGTAACTCCTGCATCTAATGTAAGTTCAATTTGAAACCACGACATTTCGTGGGGACTACAGACCAGGAGGGCAGAAGGTCCGCCATCTCTTGCGAAATACGCAAATTCTGGGTTTCATTTGGGAGCTACATTAGGCACCACAATTCTCGACATTGTTTCTAACAGCCTGATTGAAGATTAAGTAGCGGGTGCAATACGACAAACCATTGTGCAGATGGAAGCGAGGTAGAAAAATCCTTCGTTACTCAGGATGCAGTGTTCCTAGCCTTTGCACAGGCAACGATAGCGACCAAGCCAGGCGAAGGTACGCTCGACGACCCAGTGACGCGGGAGGACAGCGAAGCCCTTTTGCTCTGGTTTGCGTTTGACGATTTCGAGCACGATTTGAGAGAAATCCAGCATCCATTCGGCCAGGCCAGCCCGTCCATAGATGCTGTCCGCCCAGATACGTTGTGAAGTAAGGTGCGATCTGATGTAGCAGACACAGGAGTTGTCTGGCGCCATCATAGTCCTGAATGTTGGCTGCATGGACAACGACGGCCACCATGTTTCCCCAGGTGTCGGTTGCGATATGACGTTTGCGTCCGTTGATCTTTGTGTCAGCATCGTAGCCGCGGACACCACCCGCTTCTGTTGTCCTTACACTCTGGCTCTCGATGATTGCGGCACTCGGCTCAGGTTGCCGTCCCTGTAGCTGGCGGCTTGGTCGGCACAAGGCACTGTTCATCTGTTGCCAAAGTCCATTGTGACACATCTAGCGAAATTGATAGTAAACACTGTTGAAATTGGGGAAATGATGCGGCAAGTATCTCCAGGGACAGCCAGTGCGCAGCACATAGTATTTCGCATTCATAACTTGCCGCATTTCCAATTCCATCGGCCGTCCCGCCCCAATGCGTTCACAACACAAAAGCGGCTTGATGACTTCCCTTTCCCGTTGAGTCAGATCACTGGCGTACCCACGAGTTCCGTGCGACAACAAACCCTCCTGCTTGGTCTGAACAGGTTGGTTCCTACTCCCTATTCTACCAAGCAGGAATCTTCAAACGCCCTCTTACAGTTGGGCTAACCATCTTTTCCAAGGAGGAAACCATGAAAGCGATTCGACGTATCATCTGCGTAGGTGGGTGTGTTTGTGCCATTTGCATGTCTACACCAACCTTACTGAATGCGGGGCCATCGTCGCAGGCGCTGTCGCCGGGGAATACAGGGTCAACATCATCGACGCCACTGTCGACGCCGACGCCCCCACCGCCACCGATAGCAACTCCGCAACCCGCACCGGTACCTACCGCGCCCCCTGCACCTCAACAGACGAGGACGCCTCCTTCTCCGACCCCTACCCCTGACATAGCGAAGCAGACACAACAAATGAATGCAGTCAACAGCGGAGTTCAATTATTGTTAGGCACCGAACGGCAAGGAGGAGGAGGCTATGGTGGACCAGGTCCCGGGGATCCCCACAAGCAGATATCAGAGTGAGTCGAGATAGAGTTCAGTTTTAGCATATTGGGGCGAAATAACCTTCGGTCACCAGGTGCAGTGTTCTCAACAGTGCAGAAAGCTTTCCCTTCGCGTGCCATCCGGAATCAAGTACCGGTACAGTGTTAAGCCCGATTGTTCGGCCAGGCATGCTGATTTCAGTGAAGGAATCGATCTACAATTTCATCGGTTAGCGTCTGAGCAATTCGTTCGATCCGATGATGAAGAGCCTGAGGTAAGCTGTATGGTGTGCTTGTTGGAGCTGGTCTAATTCATCCACCGTTTGCGCACCGATGGCGAAACTTTCATTTTAGCATACTTACGAAAGGACGTAAGCAAATGAGCAAAAAACGATTTACCTTCCTGGCGGTCCTCCTGATCGCCGCCCTCCTCTTCGCTGCCTGCGGCGGCGGCGGTGACGCCGAAATGGCCGAAGAACCGGCCGCGCCCGCACAGGAAGAGCAGGCCGCCGAAGACACCGAAGAAGCGGCCGCCGCAGAAGAGGAGACCGAAGAAGCCGCCGCGGCTGAGGAAGAAGAAGAAGCCGCAGCCATGAGCGAACGCACAGGCGCCTGGGTCGACGAAGTCATCGCTATCGAAGAACCCTCAGCCGCCGCCGCCGTCACGCGCATGGATCTCGCAGAGATCGACGCCTACGCCTTCTCCATCAGCGATGCCGAAGTCTACGCCACCGTCCAGGGGATGGATAGCCTCACCTACTCCAACTCCTTCGGCGTATACGCAGAGCTGACCTTCAACCCCGCCGGCCCGGTCTTCGACGGCACCGGCAAACTCAACCCGTTTGCCGTGCCCCGCATCCGTGAGGCCATGAACTACCTCGTCGACCGCGATTTCATCTCCCAGGAAATCTACGGCGGCCTCGCCTCACCGCGCTACATGGCCATCACCAACGCCTTCCCCGACTACGCCCGCCTCGTCGACATCGTGCGCCAGCTCGAGCTCGAGTACGCCCACAACCCCGACAGAGCGGCCGAGATCATTAACGAGGAAATGGAAGCCTTGGGCGCTGAGCTCGTCGACGGCGTCTGGAACTATGAGGACGAACCCGTCGAGGTCATCTTCCTCATCCGCACCGAGGACGAGCGCAAGGAGATCGGCGACTACGTTTCCACAATGCTCGAAGACCTCGGCTTCAGCGTCGTCCGCGACTACAAGACCGCCTCCGAGGCCTCGCCTATCTGGATCGGTACCGACCCCAACGAGGGCAAGTTCCACATCTACACCGGCGGCTGGATCACCACCGCCATCAGCCGCGACCAGGCCGGCAACTTCGACTTCTTCTACACCAACCGCGGGCTGCCCTTCCCTCTGTGGCAGGCGTACACCCCGTCCGAAGAATTCGACGCCATGTCTGAAAAACTGGATCTGCGCGACTTCACCACCATGGAAGAACGCCGCGAGCTCTTCGGCGACGTCCTCGCCCTCTCCATGCAGGACTCTGTGCGCGTCTGGCTCGTCAACCAGCTCGGCTTCTCCGCCTACAGAGACGACGTCTCCGTCTCCACCGACCTGGCCGGCGGCCTCAACGGCGCCCGCCTCTGGCCCTATACCCTGCGCCGCACAGGCGAAGAGGGCGGCTCCCTCACCATCGCCATGCCCAGCATGCTGCCCGAGCCCTGGAACCCCGTCGCTGGCACCAACTGGATCTACGACACCATGCTGATCCGGGCCACCGCCGATGTGGGCGCCATGCCCGACCCCTTCACCGGTCTCCAGTGGCCGCAGCGCATCGATAGAGCCGAAGTAACCGTCAAGGAGGGCCTCCCCGTCGGCAGCACGCATGACTGGGTTACCTTGACCTTCGCCGAGCAGATCGACGTGCCCGAAGATGCCTGGCTCGACTGGGACGCCGTTGAGCAGCAGTTCATCACCGTCGGCGACCTCCATCCCGATGGCCTCACCGCCAACGTCAGGAGCGTCGTCTACTATCCCGGCGATCTCTCCGAACTGACCTGGCACGACGGCAGCTCGGTCAGCATCGCCGACGTCGTGCTCAGCATGATCACGACCTTCGACCTGGCCAAGGAAGAGAGCGCCGTCTTCGACGAGGCCCAGGTACCGAGTCTCAACAACTTCCAGAGCCACTTCAGGGGCTACCGCATCGCGCAAACGAGCCCCCTCGTCATCGAGTACTACAGCGACCAGTACACCCTCGACGCCGAGCTGAACGTGGCCAACTTCTTCCCCGGCACTCCCTGGCACACCATGGCCGTCGGCCTCCTGGCCGAAGCCGCCGGTGACCTCGCCTTCTCATCCGACAAGGCCGATGCCAACGAAGTCGAGTGGATGAGCTACATCGCCGGGCCGAGCATCGAGATCCTCGAAGGCCATCTCGAGTCCGCCGCCGCCGACGGACACATCCCCTACGTGTCCACCCTCGGCGACTACATCAGCGGCGCTGAAGCCGACGCCCGCTGGGAAAACCTCAGCGCCTGGTACGCAGACAAAGGACACTTCTGGGTCGGCAACGGGCCCTTCTACCTCGAAGAGGCCTTCCCCACCGAGAAGACCGTCCAGCTCATCCGTGTCGAAAACTTCCCCGACGCCTCCAGCAAGTGGGAGGGCTTCGACACACCCATGATCGCCGAAGTCGCCATCGACGGCCCGGCCCGCGTCGCCTCCGGCGATGAGGCCACCTTCGAAGTCATGATCGACTTTGGCGGCGACGCCTACGCCGTAGCCGACATCGACGAAGTCAAGTACCTCGTCTTTGACGCCCTCGGCGAGCTCGCCCTCACCGGTACCGCCGAAGCCGTTGAGGATGGTCTCTGGCAGATCACCCTTAGCGCCGAAGACACCGCCGGCCTCGAGTCCGGCGCCAACAAACTGGAGGTTGCCGTCGCGCCTCTGCGCGTCAGCATCCCCACCTTCTCGTCCCTCGAGTTCGTAACCACGAACTGACCTTGAAGTAGCGAAGTAAGTGATGTGATTGACAAGAGTTGAAGAGTGAGAGGAGAGGGGTTTCTCTCTCCTCCTCACTCTCTCCTATATTCATAGGAACCCTCTATGACCGATGCCGCTCTGCCCCTCCAACCCGACGCCGCCAGCGCCGAAAGACCAAGAACACAAAGCACGCTCACACGCGTCGTGCACTACACCGGGCTGCGTATGATTGCCATGTTCGTTACCATCATGATCGGCGTCTATCTGACGATCTTAATCGCCAATATGGGGGGCCATGTCGATAAAATTCGCAAAGGCTATATCCGCGAACAGGTAGCCATCTCCGTCGGCTTTGATGAGGAGTTCAAAAACATGAACTCCGAAGAACGCCGCGCACACATCGACAAGCTGGTCGCTCTGCAGGAAAACCGCATGGGGCTCGACCAACCCTTCCTCCTGCGCAGCTTCCGCTTCCTCTGGGGAGCCATGATTCTGGACCTCGGCTGGGCCGATAACATGTCCAGCGACAGCGGCTCGCGGATGGTGCGTAACATCATCTTGGAACGCTTGCCGGCCACCTTACTTCTCTTTTCCACCTCCTTCCTGTTGAACTTCATCGTCGGCATCTTCGTCTCCCTATATCTTTCTCGCAACTACGGCAGCAGGCTGGACCGGGTCATCGTTGGATTGGCCCCGACCTCCGCTGCCCCCAGCTGGTTCTACGGCCTCTTCTTCATTCTGCTCTTCGCTGCCCTGCTCGGCTGGTTCCCTTTCGGAGGGCTCGTCTCCGCGCCCCCGCCCGAATCGATTATTAACTACGCCCTCAGCGTCCTCAATCACATGGTTCTGCCCGTCATCGCCATCTTTTTCAGCTCCATCTTCTTGGGTATCTACGGCCAGCGTACCTTTTTCCTCATCTTTTCCCACGAAGACTATGTCGACATGGCCCGCGCCAAGGGCCTGTCCGACCGCGTGGTCGAGCGCCGCTACATCATGCGCCCCACCTTACCCACCATCGTCACCAGCCTGGCGCTCTCGATTATTGCCCTCTGGTTCGGTTCAATCGTACTTGAGACCATCTTCAACTGGCCGGGCCTGGGGCGGCTCCTGTATCTGGCTTCCAACATCTTTGAAACGTCCGTGATTGTGGGCTCCACCGTCGTCTATGCCTACCTGCTCGGTATCACCGTATTCTTTCTCGATATCGTCTACGCACTCATAGACCCCCGCGTCAAGGTCGGCGGAAATCAAGGAGGACAGGCATGACGGCAATTCGTCGCACCCTCGCCGCTCTTTCCCAATATCCCTCCGCCGTCGTCGGGCTCGCCATTATCGTGGCCATGGTCCTCTTTTCAATCTATATCGTCATCGCCATTCCCTACAGCGAAGCGGTTGACCTCTGGCGCGGCGGGGAAGGCGTGTGGCTGGAGAACCCGCGCACCGCCCAGCCCAAATGGGTCAACCTCTTCCCCGGCGTTAACCTGCCCGAAACTATCACTATGGGTCCCGCGGGCGAATCCGATGACGCTTCCGTACAAAAGGAGCGTCAGGTTGTCTCCGAAGAGATGACCGACGTCATCACCACCTTCACCTTCGACTACACCGCCGATGAGTTTCCCCAGGAGATCTCACTCTTCCTCACCTCTGAACATGAGCAAAAACGCCCGCTCGTGTCCCTCACCTGGCTCACGCCCGACGGACGCGAGATCCGCATCGCCGATGTTACCGTCGAAGGGCCCGTTACCGTCCGCTTCTCGCAGGAAGAAAAACTGCAAAGACGTCTCGACGGCGTTAGAGCGGAAATCGGCCTCTTCGCCGACCCCGCCTCCGGCGCAGACGACCCCACGCCGCTCAAGGGCACCTACCAGCTCGTCGCCGCCGGGCTCGTCTTCGAAGATGACGCCGACGTCGACGCCCGTCTGGTCGTCTATGGTGAGGTCTACGGCCTCGCCGGCACCGACCACCTGCGCCGCGACCTCATGCTGGCCCTCATGTGGGGCATGCCCGTCGCTCTCGCCTTCGGCCTCCTCGCAGCCGTGGGGACCTCCGTAAGCACATTCATTGTAGCCGCCATCGGTGTATGGTTCGGCGGCATCGTTGACGCCGCCATCCAGCGCATAACCGAGGTCAACCTCATCCTGCCTACCCTGCCTATCCTCATCATGGTCGGTCTCTTTTTCTCACGCAGCATCTGGGTGATGCTCGGCGTCCTCATCGCTCTGAGCATCTTCAGTTCAGGCATAAAAACCAGCCGCGCCATCTTTCTCCAGATCAAGGAATCGCCCTACTTTGAGGCCGCCCGCGCCTACGGCGCTGGCAACTTCCGCATCATCTTCCTCTATCTCATCCCCCGCCTGATTCCCACCCTCGTGCCCGGCTTTGTCGTGGCCATCCCCTCCTTCGTCTTCGTCGAGGCCACCCTCGCCGTGCTCAACCTCGGCGACCCACTGCTCCCCACCTGGGGCAAAGTGCTCAGCGACGCCCGCGTCAACGACGCCCTCTACCAGGGCAACTACTACTGGGTCCTCGAGCCCGCCGCCCTCCTGCTCATCTCCGGCCTCGGCTTTGCCATGGTCGGTTTCGCCCTCGACAGGGTCTTCAACCCCAGATTGCGAGATCTGTAATGGCCTTTTCCGATCCACCGGTACTCCAAATCGAGGACCTGCGTCTCTATTTCCGCACGCAGCAGGGCGTCTTGCACGCCGTCGACGGCGTCAGCCTCAACCTGCGCCGCAACGACGCCATGGTCATCCTCGGCGAGTCCGGCTGCGGCAAGACCTCCCTCACCAGGGCCATCCTGCGCCTCCTCCCCCGCAACGTCCACACCTACTCCGGTAGCGTAAAGCTCAACGGCCAGGAGGTCATGCAGCTGAGCGACGAAGAGTACCGCCAGCAGGTGCGCTGGATCCAGATCTCTCTCGTGCCCCAGGCCGCCATGAACTCGCTCAACCCGGTCCTCAAAGTCGGTGACCAGGTCGCCGAACCGCTCCTTTCCCACTACGGCATCCCCCGCAGCGAGGCCCTCGAACGCGTCGCTACCTCCTTTCAACACGTCGGCGTCCCCGCCGACTTCATCAACCGCTACGCCTTCGAGCTCAGCGGCGGCATGCGCCAGCGCGTCGCCATCGCCATGGCCATGGTCACCGACCCCGACCTCATCATCCTTGACGAGCCAACCTCCGCCCTCGACGTCCTCACCCAGGCCAACATCATGAACGTCCTCAAGCGCGTCAAGCAGGAGACCAGGACCAGCTTCATCCTCATCACCCACGATATCGGCACCTCCAGCGAGCTCGCCGACCGCGCCGCCGTCATGTACGCCGGCCAGCTCGTCGAAGTCAACGACGCCGAACATTTCTTCGGCGCGGCCCTCCATCCCTATTCACAGAAACTGATGTCCAGCGTTCCCAAGCTCCGCCAGACCGAGGAACCCGACTTCATCAGCGGTCAGCCCCCCAGCCTCCTCGACCTGTCCTCGGGCTGCCGCTTCGCGCCCCGCTGCGACCATCGCTTCGAGCTCTGCGAAAACGACCCCGAACTGCTCCGCACAGGCCGCCGCCAGCACGTAAAGTGCTGGCTCCATCAGAACGGAGACAGCCGCTGATGCGCCAGGCTGCCCATTTCGCCGCCACCCGCGCCGCGCAGCCCTCGCGCACAAAGAAAGATCGACCATGACAACGACCGCCCCGGAAACTGCAAAAACCCAATCCGCCAACGGCTCCCATGCCCAGGCCGAACCCCTCCTCTCCCTGCGTAACCTCCGCACCTGGTTCGAGCTCAGACGCTGGGGCTTCGGACGCGCCGGCACCGTCCGCGCCGTCGACGACGTCAGCTTCGACCTCCACGCCGGCGAAGCTATCGCCATCGTCGGCGAGAGCGGCTGCGGCAAGTCCACCCTCATGAAGACCATCCTCGGACTGCACATGCCCACCGAAGGTTCCGTCATCTTCGAGGGCCGCGATCTCAGCACCCTCGACGCCAAGGAGATGCAGTGGTTCCGCTCGCAGGTCGGCTACGTCCAGCAGGACCCTTTCGGCGCACTGCCGCCCTTCATGGACATCCGCCGCATCCTCGGCGAACCCCTCAAGATCCACGGCAACATGGACGAGTCCCAACGCCAGGATCGCATCCGCGAGGTCATGGAGGAGGTCAGGCTCACGCCCGTCGATGACCTCCTGCCCCGCTTTCCCCACATGCTCAGCGGCGGCCAGCAGCAACGCGTCGTCATCGCCCGCGCCATGCTCCTGCACCCCCGCATGATCGTCGCCGACGAACCCGTCTCCATGCTCGATATGTCCGTGCGCGTCGAGGTCCTCCGCCTCCTCCAGGGCCTCCAGAAAACGCACAATCTCGCCGTCGTCTACATCACCCACGACCTCTCCACCGTCCGTTACTTCTCCGAACGCATCTTCGTCATGTACGCCGGCGAAATCGTCGAACAGTCCCGCATGGACGACCTGCTCCGCAACCCCCTCCACCCCTACACCCGCGCCCTGATCG
>VYDA01000193.1:0-2546 GCA_009843665.1 Caldilineaceae bacterium SB0675_bin_29
CCCACGATCCATCTGTCACCAGACCGGCAAATCAAGGTCCGTCACCTGACTCAACGGCCTGACCCACCAATTTTGGCGCATCGCCCTGCTGAAATCGGTACATTTGAGTTAATCAATCCCCGTTGAAGGGGTGTATGCTGTTCTCCACAAGTGTTTAGTGCCCTTCGTGCTGACACAATCCGGCAATAGCAGCAAAAACGAGGAGGCTTGCCGCTGGCGCTGGCAGAGAAGCTGGCGCAACATCCGTGGTCGAACCATACAGTTTCGGTCTTCCCGTTTACACTGGAGTTCATCGCCTTTGGTCGGATGTACGCCGAAAGCTGAGAGGAGAAACTGATGAACAAGGTCCTGATCAACTCGCTCATCGTGCTGGCCTGTTTCTTTGCGCCCGTAAATGCCTACGCGGCCCCTGCATTGGACGAGGAAGTTGATGGCCGAACACCGGTGGATGGCCGGCCCGGCATCACCGTCACCGGCTATGGATACGCTTCCGCGCCACCTGATGCAGCACGGGTCTACTTGACGCTGGGTTCCCAACCCGGTTTTCCAGGCGTTGGAAGTGATATGCTCATCGTCGGACCGGAGAAAGTTGAAAATATCCGTGAGCTGTTGCTGGAAAGAGGGATAAGAGAGGAGACGGTGGAGACCAAACACCTTGTCTACAGCCTCTTCACCCCTACGAACCCGACGAGTGAAATCTCCTTTATCCATGACGACCCGGGCGGCCTGCAGGAATTCCTGCAGGAGTTGCATAGGGCGTTGCAAGGGCAGCAGGCGCCGGCCCTGCTGTCCACGCAGGTCACGTTCATCGTGGAAGACTGCCACGCTCTTGAGGAGGAAGCGATTCTGGATGCGTTCGCCGATGCCAAAATGCGGGCAGGCCGCCTGTCGCGTCTGTTGGGCCTGACTCTGGGCGAGGAGGTCATCGCTGTTTCCGAGGAGACAATCGCTCCTCAATGCAGAGCTTCCTCCTGGTCCGACTTCATAAGCCGGACGGCCTTTACGCTTGAGAACAATGTTGCCGAGGTAGAGGTAGGAGTGATGCTGCGGGTTTCGTTTGCGCTTGAGCGGTAGATCAGGCGGTTGAGTTTGGAGGGACTGCGCAGCATTACAGTTCCGCCATGCACCATGGTTCGCGGGCCCACTGTTGAGGCCAAAATCACATACTTTCTGGAACTCGGCCTGCAAACTGCTCGTTTGACGCAAAACAGCGCCCTTTAGTCCTGCCCGTCATCCAAATGGAATGGGACGAAAGCATATCTGAACATCCGGATCAACGGCTAATGTCGCGGCTGGCTCGGACCCATTGGCCGCTGCACTCCCTTGATGCCGAGCAGCGAAGAGCGCTGCTGAAACCACACAGCACGGCCGCCGCATCGACCTGGGCTGGCAGGCGTCTGTCCGGCGCATTTCTGTCGCTGCGCGCTTCCCGGTTTTGGAAACCTCCGATGTCTGGGTTGAGAACCCTTATCTCCCGGGAGAACGAACAATGAAGGTCAAGAACTGCGTCCACCTTCTTCTGGCAATCCTCCTGCTGATCTCAGGGTCAACCCCTGTCCTCGCGCAAACGCCCGACCAGTGTGATGCCGCGGCGCCGCTCAGGCCTGGCGACAGCGTAACCGATGCCGTCTCGGACGTATCGATCGCGCATATCGACATCACCGCAATCGAAACCTCCCTGTCCGGCGAAAACCTGACGGCCGTCTTCCATCTCAAGGACCTGCCGGATACCTTGACCTTCAATCGCACCGAGCATCGTGAGGGCTCCATGGAGTATATGTGGGAGGTCGCGATCGACGTCGACAACGACCGCAGCACCGGGCCCGGCGGCTTCGACATGCTGCTCTCTGCCTACCACATCGCCTTCAAGTCACACAAAGGAACTGCACCCGACACCACCGCGCCAATCGGGGAGATGTTGGAAGCCGCCGTCTGGGAAATAAACCCCGGCGGCTCCACCAGCCCTCTCAGGGACGCCGTCCTCGCGGTCTCCGCCGGGGAAGACACCATAACGATCACCGGCTTCATTCCCGGCATCACGTCCGAATCGCGACTGACATTCTCAACGTATGACTTCCTGTCCGCCGGCGAGGCCGATCAGATAGAGTGCCATGCCCCATACAGAGAGAGTATGGGACCCTGGGGGTGCGACGCCGGCGCAGCCCGCACAGCCCCGGGGCAAACCGTAACGGACGAGAGCGAGCACGCCGCCGCTCCGCATATCGATATAACCAAAGTGAGCGCCTCCTTGTCGGACCGGACGCTGACAGCCGTCTTCCATCTCAGGGACGTGCCGGAAACGCTCACGTTCAATCGGACAGGCACGTCGGCAAGCTACTTGGAGTATGCATGGGTGGCGCTCATCGACGTAGACAACGACCGGGAGACAGGCTCCGGCGGTTTCGAGTACCAGCTGTTGGCAAATTACTCCGTCCCCCCATCCCAAGAAGGGACGAACGCCAGCGCGCCCATTGAGAGCAAAATGAAAGTCAGCGTCCGGAGCCTGGAATCGGGGAACTCCATGCCGGCTGCAGACGCCGCCCTTG
>VYDA01000193.1:2556-10919 GCA_009843665.1 Caldilineaceae bacterium SB0675_bin_29
CTCTCCTGGAGAGGAATTATCACGTCTGCTTGGTTATAATGGAATGGGGGTACACCATCCCTGCTGCAGACGCCGCCCTTGACGTTTCTCCGCAAGAGGACACCATAACGCTCTCCGGCAACATTCCCGGCATTACCCCGGAGTCGCGGCTTGCATTCAGGACGTACGACTATCTGAACGGCTTCGATGAAGTCGGTTGCTTTGCTGCGCAGTTTCAAAGCACCCCCTCCAGCCGCTGTGACACTGACGATGCAGTTACGCCCGGTCAGACCTTGGCCGATGAGACGGCGGACGTGCCGGCCCCGCATATCGACTTCACCCAAGTCGAAACCTCCCTCTCCGGCGAAAAATTGACCGTTGTCTTCCATCTCAGGGACCTGCCGGAGACGCTGCGCTTCAATCGCACTGAGCATGGGCGGGGCGCAATGGAGTATAAATGGGAGGTCGCAATCGACGCCGACAACGACCGCAGCACCGGGCCCGGCGGCTTCGATACCCTGCTCAGCGCCTACCATATCGCCTTCATGTCGCACGCAGGAACTGCAGCCGACACAACCGCGCCAATCGGGCACATGCTGGAGGCCGCCGTCTGGGAGATACGCCCCGGCGGCGCCACCAGCCCTCTCAGGGACGCCGGCCTGGCCGTCTCCGTCGAGGAAAACACCATAACCATCACCGGCCTCATTCCCGGCATCACATCCGAATCGCGACTGACATTTTCAACTCTTGATGCCCGGTTCCCCGGAGATGCCGATCAACTCGCCTGTCATGATCCATACAGCAAGAGTTTGGAACCACGGGAGTGCGACGCCGGCGCGGCCCTGGCAGCGCCCGGGCAGACCGTTACCGACGACATCGAGGACGCCGCCGCTTCACACGTGGACATCACCAAGGTGAGCACCTCCCTGTCCGGCGAAGCCTTGACAGCCGTCTTCCATCTCAGAGACGTGCCGGAGACCCTCACCTTCAACCGTACTGGCATATCGGAAAACTACGGGGAGTACAGTTGGAAAGTGTTGATCGATATTGACGGCGACCGCGAGACCGGCAACGGCGGCGCTGAGTACATGTTGTCGGCCAGCCACTTTGTACGCGCATCCGAAAAAGGGAATAACGCGCAGGCGCCCATTGCGAGCGTGGTGGAGGCCGGCGTCCTGAAAGCCCGCTCGGATGGTTTCATGACCTTGATCGACGCAACTCTCCAGGTGTCCCCGGAAGAGGACACGATTACGCTCTCCGGGAACATCCCCGGGATCACCGCGGAAGCACAGCTTACATTTGAGACCTACGACTATTTTGGCGGTACCGATGAAGTCGGCTGTCCCGCTACGCCCGCCCGGAGCGCACCCCCGAACCGGAACGCGCCCGCGAGCCGGTGCGCCGCTGACGAGCCGGCCGTGACCCCGGGAAACACCGCAACCGATGACACCTCAGACGTATTCGCCCCGTACCTGGACATTTCCAAAGTCAGCACCTCCCTCTCGGGCGAACGCCTGACCGTCATGTTCCGCTTCAGAGATATTCCGGAGACGCTCACCTTCAACAGAACGGCGACCTCGGCCAGCACGATGGAATACAGCTGGGAAGTGTCCGTCGACGCCGACAACGACCCGGAGACCGGCGACGGCGGATTTGAGTACCTTCTTTCCGCCTATCACATCGTGCCGCCTGCGCGAGAGGGAGACAATACGGAGGCGCCGATAGAGGAGGTGGCAAAGGCCAGTGTCTGGGAAAAGCGGCCGGGGGGAAGCATCAAGTCTTTCAAAGGCGCCAGCCTTAAGGTATCGGCGGAGACCGACACAATGATTCTACCCGGCCGCATTCCTGCCATCACGCCGCAGTCGCGCCTCGCGTTCCGGACGTACGCGTATTCCGGCGGTTCCGATGAGGTCGGCTGTCCTACGCCGTTCGGTCTGGGCCGGCCAGCCCCCGCTCAGAGTCCGTCGGACGGCTCTTCCGCAACACCGGGCCGGTCCGCATCCGGTGATAATTCGAACGAACTTGCCGGGCACATCGATATCCGGAGCGTCACGACTGCGGTCGACGGGGAGACCCTGACCGTCACTCTTCTCCTCAGAGATGTTCCGGAGATGTTGACATTCGACAGAATGGGCGTGCCGGAACATGCCCTGGAGTACAGTTGGGAGGTGTCGATCGACGTGGACAACGATCCGAAGACAGGCGCCGGCGAGTAATCCGATAATCCCCATTTCAGTCCGTCTGGTTCATCCAGCGCATGTTGTGATGCGTTCTACAATCCCCCTATACCATGCAGTCAGGAGGTATCATGTTCAAGACAGCAGCCATCACTCTACTCGCATTCTTCTTGTCCGCCTGCGTGCCGATTCCCCAGGAACCGTCTCAAGCCGTATGCCGCGAAGGTTTTGTCGTCATGCGAGCGGGGCAAAGCGCACACGATCCTATCGTCAGCGATCTGCCCGGCCACGTTGATATCGTCAAAGCCGCAACCGGTCTCGATGGCGAAACGCTTACCGCCACCTTCCAATTCAAGGACATACCTGAAAGGATGGGGCTGAATCGGGAAGGCATGCCGTTCTCCACATTCGAATACTTCTATACCGTTAACATCAATATCGATGGCGGCTCCATCTATCAAAGCAGCCTGTCCGATTACACGCTCGGAGCCTACCACCAGGCAAGGAACATGGATCCCTCGTCAGAACCGCTGCAAAACATCCTGCACGCCGTCCTGTGGAAGAACACTGTCAACAGAGACGAAATCACGATCTATTTCGACGAGGTGCCCGGTCATGTCGGCCTGGAAGTCTCGCACCAGAACGACACCTTGACGATGACCGCTCATGTTCCGGGCATAAACCAGGACTCGACCGTTCTGTTCTTGGCCGAAGACTATCTGACAGGCATGGATGGCGGTTCGTGTGAAGCGAATTGAATCTCAGCTGCCAGCTTTAGCGGTAATGGTCCTGTCGCTTCATTTATCTGGCTTGGCCCTTGCCTTGCTGTGCAGAGGTTGAAGATGAAACAGTGGGGAATCCAATAATGAGGTCACGGCCGAATTCTCAGACACTACACTGTCCGAAGGCAAGACCACCTCCCTGCTCCATTTCCCGCCCTCCGCCACCGCCACGGTTGCCAACGCCGGCAACCACTTCCGAACACAAACCATCCTCAAGGCCCTTACCACAGCCGTAATGAACTGCTCTGCGTCACAATGACAAGAGCCGCCACGATCCGTGACGGCTCCTCTTTTCTCAATGCGCCCCACCTCCTGACAAGCCGGTCAGAATGATGTCCAGGACTACCCAAATCAATTTCTGCGAATTCAGAGTCATGATTCCCAAACGAAACCTGCCCGGCATCCCGTCCCATACCCGCGGACCATCATCCCCCGCCGTACACGCGCATCTCTCCCTCTTCCACGCCCCGTAGGGGCACCCCTTGTGGGTGCCCTCGTGGTACCTTCTTTCAGCTTCTCGCGCCGCGCAAAACAGGAGTTCCACCGCACGCGCAGCCGCCCCTCCCCCTCCAACCCGCGCCCCGCAAACGCCAAAACCGTCCTTGACAGAAAATACCATTAACCGTATTCTCTCCTCACAGAGGATGGCCAACACCTCTTCCAGGGAATAGGGTTCAATTCCGTCCTCGGGCGAACCCACAACACTGCTCTCAAACATGCAAATGCCCGGCAGACGGTGTCGCACCATCCTTCGGCATTGGAATCCCGTTCTGTACACAAGGTTCATCTCAAAGGGCCAATCCGCAATACGGGTGGACAGTTACCGCGTATAGATCCGAGTAACTTTCCACCGCCCACGTCTCAGCCTATCGCCGCACATCGACCATGAGCCTCCCCACCTTCCCACAAGCCTTCATACCAGGCAGACTGCGCGGCAACAGCCAGCTGAACGCCCTCGGCAACTTCCTGCTGCGGGAACCCCAGGTCGTCCTCACAGTCGCCCTGGTCGTCCTCATGGGCATACTGAACCCCCGCTTCCTCACAACCCGCAATCTCATAAACGTACTCCGCCAGTCCTCCATCAACGGCATCGTCACCGTCGGCGTCTGCTGGATGATGATAAGCGGCAGCTTCGACCTCTCCGTCGGTGCCATCGTCTCCCTCATCAGCGTCACCATGGTAGCCATGCTCGAGGGCGGCGCCGGCATCGTCACCACCTGCCTCTTCGGCCTCGTAATCGGACTGGCAACCGGCCTGTTCAACGGCTTCCTCGTTGGCAGGCTCAAAGCCAATCCCATGCTCACCACCCTGGGCACGATGACCATCTTCCAGGGCATCGCCCTCCTCAGCGCCGGAGGCTACTACTACAGAGTCCCCCGTAACAGTCCATTCCTTCTGATTGCCGATGGGTTCATAGGCCCCTTCGCGGTCCCCACAATTATTTTCTTGGCCCTCGCCCTGGTCATGCACCTGATTCTCTCCGAAACGACCCTGGGCGCCAGGGTCTACGCAATCGGCGGCGACGAAGAAGCCGCCAAGCTGGCCGGCGTACGCGTTCCCCTCTACCGGACTCTGATGTACATCGCCACCGGAGCCTGCTCCGCAGTTGCCGCCATGGTCGTCAGCGCCCGCGCCGGCTCCGGCCACTACTTCATCGGCCTCAACTACGAATTCCACGCCATTACCGCATCCGTTCTCGGCGGCAACTACATCTTCGGCGGCAGAGGCAGCGTCGCCCGCGGCGTCTGGGGCGCAATCCTCGTCGCCCTGCTGAACAATTCGCTTACCATCCTCGGCTTCGAACCCGAAACACAGCTGGTGGTCCAGGGCGTCGTAACCGCCAGCCTGGTCGCAATCCAGGTAATGGGCAGAGAAAAGAAAACCGAACCGGACCTTCAGTCGTCAGGGCCGAACGGTGAATAGCAAGAAACTGGGGCTAGTTGACGTTAGTCCGTACCGCGCTATACGAGGGCAAAGTGCGGCCGATCCGCAAGGAGTCAAGCAAGGAGAATCCGAAACGCCTCTGAAGTTTTTCGCGACCCTTCGCGTCCCTTCGCGGATCAGAAAACGGTGTTCTTCGCGGATCGATGTTCCAGGAAAGCGCACCCCCTTTAGCCAGTCTGCTGCAACGCACGAGGTCTTCCATGGCCGGTAACCCAACGCCGCAAGAACAACCCACAGCCGAAACCGCGCCCACCCAAGCCTCTTCCCGGCAGCCGCCAGGACCGCCGCCCGCAAGATGGGGTGAGCTCCTCCAATGGCTCATCGAATACCGCGCCTTCATCCTCCTCGGGCTCGCACTCACCTACGCTGTCCTCTTCGTCCCCTTCTTCGCCACCGAACGCAACATCACCCAGATGACCACCCAGTTCTCGATCGACGGCATAATCTCCATCGGTCTGACCATCCTCATGATCGCCTGGGGCATCGACCTCGGCGTCGGCGCCACCCTCGCCCTGGCCGGCGTCGTCTTCGCCCTCTCCCAGGACTTGGGCGTTCCCATGGCAGCCCTCCTCGGCGTTCTCGCCGGCGCCGGTGTCGGCATCGTCAACGGCTTCGTTGTAACCAGGATGAAGGTCAACTTTTTCATCGCCACCCTTTCCACCATGGTCGCCGTCAAAGGACTGACATTCATCATCTCCGACGAGACCACCATCTACGGTCATGCCGACGGTTTCGGCTGGATGGGGTCGGCCAAGTTGGGACTCTTCGAGTTTCCCGCCCTCGCCTTCTTCGGCATCGGCATCATCGCCCACCTGATCATGACGCAGACCAGTCTCGGCACCTACTGGTACGCCATCGGCGGCAACGCCGACGCGTCGCACCGCGCCGGCCTCAACGTCAATCGTCTCTTCGCGCTCTCCTTCGTCGTCGCCGGCCTCTGCAGCGGCATCGCCGGCGTCCTGCTTGCCTCCCGCGCCGTCAGCGCCAATCCCGGCGTCGGCAGAGACACCGCCCTCTTCGCCATTTCCGCCACCGTTATCGGCGGCACATCCCTCTTCGGAGGCGTCGGCAACGTCCTCGGCGCCGTCGCCGGCGTCATGTTCCTGGGCGTCGTCCGCAACTCGCTCAACCTTCTCGGCGTCAGCGCATACTGGCAATGGGTAATCCAGGGCGTCATCCTGGTCTCCGTTGTCGTCTCCGATGTCTACATGAATCGCAGACGCCGCACGGCCTGACCGCTGAGGCCCGGGCGCTCGCATTAGCTCTACTTAAGGGCAGCGACAGTCTTAGTCAGCATCAAGGTGAAAGGAGAGCCTATTGGTCAAATGGAGCTTGGAGCCGGAGGGGGAAATCTCTCCCGGGCAGCTGATCTGAGTATGACCCGCAGGGCAATCTTATCGAAACAAAGGAGAAAAAAGATGAGGAAGCATTTCGGAGTCTGGATCGCTGTTATGATCCTCGCGCTCATGTTGACGGCCTGCGTGATGCCGGACGGACAGGTGATGACGGCAGACGGAGCCGCGCCCGTGCAGACCGAAGCCAAAGATTGGCCTCTGGTGCAAGACCTGCGCATCTGTCACATCATTGAACTCGGCCATCCCTACTCGACCGCCAAGGTCACGTTAGCAGGAAAAGAAGCCGAGGTCTTCGGCTTCACCTATGACGTATACGATACCCAGGGAGACATTCCCAACGAGATCCGCCTCATCGAGGACTGCATCACCAAGCAGTACGACGTGATCGCCCTCGTTCCCTATGACACCTCCGCGCTCAACGACGCCCTCCGCGAAGCCCAGGAGGCCGGCATCCCCGTGATCGCCGAAGGCGCCGACCTTGACGAAGAGGGCCTCGGCTACGTCAACACCATGATCGGCTCGTCCGGCTGGGCTGAGGGCGAGACCGCCGGCAAGGCCGTCTGCCAGGCCCTCGAAGACGGCCAGGGTTGGGTCATCATCGAAGGCGCTACCGGTCATGGCCTCGTGCCGCAGCGCTCCTCCGCCCGTGAATACGTAGCCGAAAACTGCCCCGGCAGAGAGCTCGTCGCCGTCGACACCGGCATGTGGAACCGCGAAGAAGCGCGCACCGTGATGGAGAACTACCTGACCGCCTACCCGGACCAGATCCACATGGTCTACTGCCATAACGACGACATGTGCCTCGGCGCAGTCAGGGCCATCGCAGAGGCCGGCCTCCAGGACACCATCAAAGTGCTCGGCGTTGATGGCGGCGCCAAGGAGGTCTACGACGCCATTCGCGACGGCACCATGTGGGGCACCGTCCTCAACGACGCCTCCTTCATCGCCGTCAAGATCATCCAGTCCGCCAGGGACCTGGCCGAGAACCGCCCGGTCATCTTCTGGCAGACCTCGCCCGCCGTTCTGATCACCAAGGAAAACGTGGATCTATTCCCCAATCTCTGGTAATCGGCTCAAGCAGGAGTGAGAGAAGTTATCTCCTCTCTCACTCCTCTCCGCTCACTCCTGTGTGAAGGGGGATCGCCTTGGAAAGCAACTACATCGTCGAAATGAAGGGCATATCCAAGCGCTTTGGCAGCGTCCAGGCGCTGAACCAGGTCGACTTGGAACTGCGTGAGGGAGAAATTCTGGGGTTGGTCGGCGACAACGCCGCCGGTAAGTCCACCCTCATGAAGATCCTCAGCGGCGCCCACGTCGCCGACAGCGGCCGGATCATCATCAACGGCGAGGAAGTCACGATCCGCGACCCTCGCGACGCCCGCAGCTGCGGCATCGAAATGATCTACCAGGACCTCGCCCTCTGCAACAACCTCGACGTCGCCCGCAACATCTTCCTCGGCCGCGAATATACCAGGGGCCTGCCCTTTCTCAGCATCCTCGACAAAAAGAAGATGTACGCCGAATCCGCCGAGTTGCTCAAAAGGTTGAACATCAACATCAGCTCCCCCAGGCTCAAAGTCGAGCGGATGTCCGGCGGTCAGCGCCAGATGGTCGCCGCCGCCAAAGCCATCGCCTTCGACGCCAAAATCCTCCTCATGGACGAGCCCACCGCCGCCCTCGGCGTCCGCGAAGCCAACACCCTCCTCCGTCTCATCAAGGACCTCCGCGACGGCGGCCACTCCGTCGTCCTCATCACCCAGCGCGTCCCCGACATCCTCGCCATCGGCGACCGTGTCATGGTCCTCAAAGGCGGCCGCCGCCAGGGAATCCTCAACGTCTCCGAAGTCGGGCTGGACGACGTAGTCGAGCTCATAGTCAGAGGCCGCGCCGGCGCCGAATCCGAAGAAGACGCCCTGGAATACCTCTCCTTCGGCTAAAACAGCGGCGACGACTCACCCACACCCAGTCCACCACGCCTGAACGAGACGGCCGAAGTTTTCTCTCCCCTCACTCCTCACCGCCCCTCCTATCCGCTATCAATCGCCGCAGTCACTGACCACTGACCACTGATCACTGACCACTGCAGTTCTGGGCGGTCGGGCCTATTCGGCCCTCCCTTGTGCGGG
>VYDA01000272.1:0-6604 GCA_009843665.1 Caldilineaceae bacterium SB0675_bin_29
AACGCCTTTCTTGACCAACCCTTCATCCCTGATACCTCTCAGGCTTAGTAGTTACACAAGGAGAAAGATTCGTGTCGTGACAAGCTCTCCGACGCGATTATCGAAGCTTCATTGGAATGCAGCGCAAAGTCCCGGTATTCCAAAGGCATCCATACAGCAGGGTTTTTGGGACGGATTTCGCCTGAGGTTGTGAGTGCCAAGTGCCCGCTTTTTCGAGAACTGTATATTCGCCTAACCATGGATGACTAGGATTGGGAACAAATGAAAGTACGAATTGCGACAGCACCAGTTTCTTGGGGCGTTTTGATGAAGGATACGCCGAACGTTCCTCCTTATAGCCAGGTCCTGGATGAGATTCGGGAGGCCGGTTATGTGGGAACTGAGTTGGGGCCATACGGTTATCTGCCTTTCGATGTTCCGAAGCTGCGTGACGATCTGGAGCGACGGGGGCTGACGTTGACGTCGGCGTTTACGATCTTCAATTTCCTAGCTGGCAAGGATGACGAGACGGTCTACCGAGAGGCACTGGAGACGGTTCAGGTGCTCTCGGCGATGGGCTGCGATTACATTGTTCTGTCGGATGTTCTCTTTGAGGTGGAGAACCGGGGCGGGCGGGCCGGTCGGATACGGCCTGAGGATTCGCTCAGTGACACCGAGTGGGACCAGGCCGCCGAGAATGTGAATGCCTTCGCCAAGGTTGTGCATGAAGAGTACGGCATGAAGTGTGCGGCTCACCCGCACGTGGGCGGTTACCTGGAGACTGATTTTGAAATCGACGCTTTGCTGGAACGCACTTATCCTGAGCTTGTCGGCCTTTGCTTTGACATGGCGCACATTGCGTACGGCGGGGGCGACCCGGTCGCAGTGCTCGACAAGTGGCGAGATCGCACGTGGTATCTGCACATCAAGGAGTGTGACGGACGCGTCCGCGAAGAGGTGATCGGGCGCGGGGGCGATTATTACGATGGTGTTTCGTCCGGCGTCTTCCCTGAACTGGGCAAGGGGACCGTTGACTGGCAAGGGATCAACCGCATCTTGCACGAGATGGACTTTGACGGCTGGGGCACAGTCGAGCAGGATATACTACCGGGACTGGGGATTGACGCTCTGGCAAGCGCGAGGGGCAACAGGGCGTTTCTCAGACAGGAGCTAAACTGGTAACTGTCCCAGGTCCAGATTCCTTGCTTGCGGTTCAGCGAGCCAATGGTGAACGGATCATCCATAGATATAGGTAGTGTCTACAATGGCAATTGACCCGAGTTCTTTGCAGGGCAAGATCGCCGTAGTAACGGGCAGCACGCAAGGGTTGGGCGAGGCCGCGGTGCGGCTTCTAGCGGAACGGGGGGCTGCGGGGATCATAGTGAGCGGGCGGAATGCCGAGCGGGGCAATGCAGTTGCGGCCGACCTGCGCGGCGGGGGCTGCGCGGCCCATTTCGTACAGGCTGATCTGGCGGAAGTTGACGCATGCCGCAGCATCGTAGCCGAGGCGGACAGACAGTTTGGCGCGCTGCACGTGCTGGTCAACAGCGGTGCGCTTACGGTGCGCGGGAATATCTGGGATACGACGCCTGAGCTATTCGACAAGATAATCGCGGTCAACACGCGGGCGCCGTTGCTGCTCATGCAGGATGCGTGCAAGCTGATGCGGCGGGAGGGGAACGGCGGGTCGATCGTCAATATCTCCAGCGTGGCTTCCTTCGGCAGCGAGCAGTTTTTGCTGCCCTATACGGCCTCCAAGAGCGCACTTAATGCGATGACCAAGAATGTTGCATTTGCGGTCATGCGCTACCAGATCCGAGTGAATGCCATTGCCGTGGGCTGGATGGATTCACCGGCCGAGGACTTTATTCAGCGTACCTTTCATTCGGATGGCGAGGACTGGCTGGATAAGGCAGAGGCTGAGCAACCTTTCGGGCGTCTGCTCAAGACGGATGAAGTGGCGCGAGCGATCGCATTTCTGGCGTCAGACGAGTCGGGGATGATGACGGGCAGCTTGATCGACTTCGACCAGTCGGTACGTGGCGCGGGGCCGGTGTCGAAGCCGCCGCCGCTGGACGATCCGTACTGGAATGTGGGCGCCATAGACAGAGCGTGGCAGTAGTAGGTTTGGGAGGTCCTGGCGACCTCAAGCTGGCAACAAGGGGTAGAGCGTGAGCCGAACAGTAAAAGTCGGCATTGTCGGAACGGGCGGCATGGGGGCGCGGCACGCTTCGAATCTGACCTACCTGGTGGCCGCGGCCGAGGTCGCTGCGATCATGGATGTGGATTCGGTGCGTGCCGAGGAGATCGCGGCGAGGTGCGGCGGCGCACAGATATATGCGGATGCCGAGCAGCTTATTTCTGCGCCGGAAGTCGACGCGGTGGTGATTGCGGCACCAAACAGCTTCCACGCCGAGTTGACGAGGGCGTGCATCACTGCGGGCAAGCCCGTACTCTGCGAAAAGCCACTGGCGACAGGGGGCGAGGAAGCCAGTGGCGTCATCAGTGCGGAGGTCAGTGGCGGTAGACGGCTTGTGCAGGTGGGCTTCATGCGGCAGTTTGACCCGGCACACGTAGCGGTCAAACGGGTAAGCGACAGCGGTGCACAGGGGAATGCGCTAGTCTTCCGTAGCGTTCACATTAACCCCTCCAGTGATGACTGTCCCGCGCTTGGCGACGTCATTACGGGCTCTCTGATTCACGACATTCACTCGGCGCGCTGGATGATGGAGGATGAGATCGTGGGCGTGCATACCTCCTACATTCCATTTTCGCCGGGCCGTACGGACAGCGCACGCTATGTCATGGTCCAATTGCAGTTTGCAAGCGGCGCACTGGGCGGGCTTGAATGTAACGCGGATGCCGGTTACGGTTACGAAATTGAGGTGAGTATCACCGGTGAAACGGGCGTGGTACACACGAGCCCTCTTCAGAGCCCGGTCGTGCGGCACAGTAATGCGAGCGGGCAGTGGGTGGAGGAGGACTGGCTGCAGAGATTCAACCCGGCCTATATCAATGAGGTCCAGGCGTGGGTGCAGTCGATCATGGACGGCGAGCCGACGGGACCGAGCGCGTGGGATGGATATATTTCGATAGTTGTGGCCGATGCCTGCATCGAATCTGGTATGAAGGGGAAGCCGGTGGCGGTCAGGTTGCCGGAGAGGCCTGCCATTTACGGGTAGCTATGTCAGCAATTGCTTAGCATGGGATGAAGCCGCTCTAAGAGTCCGGACACTGTAACAGAATTGAGGAAATTGATGAATACAGAACGTTTGACCATGGCGCAGGCTATCGTGCGATTTCTCAAGAACCAGTACAGCGAACGGGATGGCGTGGAACAGCCCTTTTTCGGCGGCTGTTTCGGCATATTCGGCCACGGCAATGTTGCCGGAATCGGCCAGGCCCTGCAGCAGTATCCGGACTTTCGCTATTATCAGACGCGTAATGAGCAGGCGATGGTGCACACCGCGGCTGCCTTCGCGAAGCATACCAACCGAATGCGGACCCTAGCCTGCACGAGCTCGATCGGTCCTGGGGCAAGCAATATGGTGACCGGCGCGGCGACAGCGACGATCAACCGATTGCCAGTGCTGCTGCTTCCGGGGGATATTTTCGCCCGCCGCAATGTGGCGCCGGTGCTGCAGCAGTTGGAGTCGGAGCACAGCCAGGATATTTCGGTCAATGACTGCTTTAGGCCGGTCAGCAGGTACTGGGACCGGATCAACAGGCCGGACCAGTTGGTGACGTCGTTGATCGAGTCGATGCGGGTGCTCACGAGCCCGGCGGACACAGGCGCGGTTACGCTCTCGATTCCGCAGGACGTGCAAACGGAGGCGTTTGACTATCCGTCGGCGCTGTTCGAGAAGCGGGTGTGGACGGTGCCACGCAACCGGCCGGACGCGGCCGCGCTGCAGAAGGCGGCGGCGGCGATCCGTTCGGCGGAGAAGCCTCTGATCATCGCCGGCGGGGGGGTGTTATACAGTGATGCGACGGCAGCCCTGAGAGAGTTTGTCGCCCGTTTCGGCATTCCGGTTGCAGAGACGATGGCCGGCAAGGGAAGCTTGCGGTACGACCATCCGCTGCAGCTGGGGGCGACCGGCGCGACCGGCACTTTTGCAGCGGAACAGGTGGCGGACGAAGCCGACGTTGTCATTGGAATCGGCACGCGCTACAGTGATTTCACCACGTCCAGCAAGACGGCGTTCAAGCATCCTGATGTACAGTTTGTAAATATCAATGTTGCCGAGTTCGACGCGTACAAGCATTGCGCGATTCCGCTGGTTGGCGATGCGCGGGTCACGTTGGAGGAGCTGAGCGAACTGCTGGGCGGCTATCGCAATGGCGACGAGAGCGTTGCGCAGGCACAGAGGCTGCATGACGAGTGGGAAGCGGAGGTGCAGCGGAACTATGACTTGCACGAGGCTGAGAGCGGGCTGCCGTACCAGGGTGCACTGATCGGGGCGGTGAACGACCAAGGCGACCCGGACGCGGTGATGGTGTGTGCGGCGGGCAGCCTGCCCGGGGACATGCACAAGCTGTGGCGGGCGAGGCATAGCAAGCAGTACCACCTGGAGTACGGTTACTCGTGCATGGGCTATGAGATCGCGGGCGGGCTGGGCATCAAGATGGCGGAGCCGGAGCGGGAAGTATACGTGATGGTGGGTGACGGCAGCTATCTGATGATGAATACCGATCTGATCACTTCGATCCAGGAAGGGTACAAACTGACCGTCATTCTGATGGACAATACCGGTTTCCGCTCGATTGGGTCTCTCAGCCGCTCATTGGGGCAGGGCGGATTCGGAACGCGGTACATTTATCCCGGTCAGGTGGAGGCGGCGCACCGCAACGGTGAGTCCTTTAACGGGCTGCCGACGGACGAGCCGGGATACGATGTCGACCCGCTGCCGGTGGATCTGGCGATGAACGCGGAAAGCCTGGGCTGTCACGTCATCCGCTGCGAGAGCGTGGGCGACGTCGTCCAGGCGTTGCAGGACGCCAAGAGTGTCGACAGGACGACGGTGATATACGTGCCTGACGATCGCTATCTGGGCGTGCAGGGGTACAGCTGGTGGGACGTGCCTGTGGCTGAGGTGAGTGAGCTGGACTCGGTCAACGCGGCGCGTGAGGAGTGGGAAGAGATGCGTGCCGGCGAGAGGTATTACATTTGAAACTCCCCTCTGGGCGCAGCAGTTAGCGTATCGAACATTGGTCGTTCGCCAGTCCTCCTAGCGAATTGTGAAGCGTCCGATTCCAGATCGGCTTAGCATCGGTGTCAAATCGATCCAGCAAGTGAGTTCGGGTTTCTTGTACACAGGAGTTTAGCGATGACGGTGATTCCGACTCATGATGCAGCCAAAGTTGAGGATTACGAGCAGGAGCGAGGGAAACCTTTGCCAAGTTTCAATCACTTTTACGTCCAGTCTCAACTGCAATTTGCTCTACATGCAGCTTGCGGAGACAGGTTTTTGGTTGGAGGTGAGTTGTCGCTTGCTACGGAGCCGTTGACGACTCCCGACCTCTCTATCTGCAACTTTCGGGATCCTGACTGGTTGCACGATGAAGTGCGTGCGTCGGAGCCTCCAATCACAGTGGTTGAGATATTGTCTCCCTCTCAGAGTGTCAATGAGATCATCCCGAAAATAGAGACCTACTTCCGATTCGGGATCAGGTCGGTATGGCTGGTGCAACCTCCGCTGAAGCAGGTAGCGGTATTCACTCCGGATATGGACGCCCGTGTATTCGTAGAGGGCGATGTCATTGATCCGACGTTGGACGTCAGAGTGGCGCTTGACAAGATATTCTCCTAGGAGAGGCTAGAGATATGACACAGAAACAGGAAGTTCTCAACTACGTCAACGGCCAGTGGGCGCGAAACGGTGCGTCGGACGCGCTTGACGTGCATAACCCTGCGACGGGCGGCACGATAGCGACTGTGGGGCTGTCGCCGGCTGCGGAGGTGGATGCTGCGGCGCAGGCTGGGTTGAAGGCCTATGCCGAGTGGCGAGAGACGCCGGTGGTCGACCGCGTGCAACCGCTTTTTCGGTTGAAGATGCTGCTGGAGGAGCATCTGGAGGAGATCGGGCGGGTCATCACCGACGAGTGCGGTAAGACGTTTACCGAAAGCGTGGGCGAGATGCGGCGGGGTATTGAGAACGTGGAGGTCGCTTGCGGCACGCCTTCACTTATGCAGGGGTGGAACAACGAGGACATTGCGAGCGGCATAGACGAGCACATGTTCAGGCAACCACTGGGCGTGGTGGCGGCGATCACGCCGTTCAACTTTCCCGGCATGATTCCTTTGTGGTTTCTGCCTTATGCAGTGGCGACCGGCAATTGTTTCATTCTCAAGCCGAGCGAAAAGGTGCCGATGACGACGCAGAAGCTGTTTGCGTTGATCGAAGAGGCCGGTTTCCCGCCAGGCGTTGTGCAGCTTGTAAACGGCGGCGCGGATACGGTCAACGCCATTCTCGATCATCCTGAGATTCGGGCGATCAGTTTTGTGGGCTCGACTGCAGTGGCAAAGTACGTCTACAGCCGCGCCACGGCCAATGGCAAGAGAGCACAGTGCCAGGGCGGGGCGAAGAATCCGGTGGTGATCATGCCGGACGCGAATATCGAGACG
>VYDA01000272.1:6614-10765 GCA_009843665.1 Caldilineaceae bacterium SB0675_bin_29
GATGATGGGCGATTCGGCATTCGGGTGCGCGGGCCAGCGGTGTCTTGCGGTCTCGGTTGCGGTGACCGTCGGCGAGGCCAGAGATCCCTTTACCGAGGGCATCGCTGATCTGGCGGCCAGCCGGAAGGTGGGTTACGGCCTGGACGAATCGACGGAGATGGGACCGGTCATCACGCGGGAGAGCAGGCAGCGTATTGAGGGCCTGATTGAGAACGGCGCCCAAGAGGGGGCGCGTGTGCTGGTGGATGGTCGCCAGAAAAAGGTGGCGGGGTACGACGATGGCTATTGGGTGTTTCCGACAGTGCTGGACTCGGTGGAGCCGACAAGCCAGATCGCGCGTACGGAGATCTTCGGCCCGGTTCTCAGCCTGATGCACGCGGATACGATTGAGGACGCCATAGCGCTGATCAATGATCGAAGCGTCAGGGCGTACGGGAACATGGCATGTCTTTTCACGAGCAGCGGTGCGGTGGCGCGCCAGTTCCGGCACGAGGTCGACGCCGGAAATATCGGCATAAACATCGGGGTGGCGGCGCCGATGGCCTTCTTCCCGTTTAGCGGTTGGAATGAGAGCTTTTTCGGCGATCTGCATGCACAGAGCCGGCACGGGATCGAGTTTTACACGCAGACAAAGGTTGTGGTGGAGCGCTGGCCGCAGCATTGGAGCAGGAAGTTCTAGGCGCAGGCGGTCCGTAAATTACTGCTGTACACTCGCCCCGCCGGTTGCAGATTCCTTGGGACCTGCTTAACGGCGGGGCGGTCTTGACCAGCCGAGGCAAACACGACTGGAGGAAAGTGAGACAGGCATGGTCCAAGAGATTGGTATCGGGGTCATTGGTATGGGCTGGATGGGTACGACCCACAGCCGGTCCTACAGACTGGTGAACGACCGTTTTCATGACAGCGGTGTACGGGCGCGGCTGGTGATCTGCGCCGACGATGTTGCGCACAGGGCCGAGGAGGCGAGAGAAACGCTTGGATTCGAGGCGTCCACGACTGACTGGCATGAGGTCGTAGACCACCCCGAGGTACAGGTCGTCAACATCGCGGCGCCGAACTTTCTGCACAAGGAGATGGTGGAAGCGGTAACCGCAGCCGGAAAGCATGTCTTTTGCGAGAAGCCGGTCGGGCGCAGCCCGCAGGAGACGGCTGCCATTGAGAAGATGGCGCGGGCGGCAGGCGTTATGAGTTTTGTCGGCTTCAACTACCGCTGGGCGCCGATGGTGCAGCACTGCAAAGAGTTAATCGAAGCCGGCAAGCTGGGTCGTTTGACGCATTACCGGGGCCGTTTCTTCGCGATGTATGGCAGCAACCCCTACGGCATGTTGACGTGGCGTTTCAGGAGAGAGCAGGCCGGGCTGGGTGTGTTGGGCGATATCATGTCGCATACCGTCGACATGGCGCATATGCTCGTCGGACCGATCAAGCGGCTGGTCAGCAGCCGGAATGTGTTCATAAGAGAGCGTCCATTGCCGGTGCCCGGGCAGGGGACGCACTTTTCGGTCGGTAAGGAGGGCGACCCGACCGGCGAGGTGGAAAACGAAGACTACGTTGGCGCCTTGGTCGAGTTTGAGAACGGTGTGCAGGGCAGTTTGGAGGCTTGCCGGGCAATCTTCGGGCCCAAGTGCGAAATGTCTTTCGAGGTTAACGGCACAGAAGGCGCGGCCAATTGGAACTTTGAGCGGATGAACGAGCTGGAGCTATATCTGCCCGGCATGGACGGGATGCACGATGGCTATACCACATTGCTGGGGGGACCCGCCTACCCTTTCCATGCGCGATTCAATCCCGGAGACGGCATTGGACTAGGCTACGAGGACCTGAAGGTTCTGGAGGCGCACAATTTTCTGATGTCAATAGCCGAAGGTGTTCAGCGTTCACCCAGTTTTGCGGATGCGCGGCGTCTGGCGGAGGTGCAGGAGGCGATGACACGGTCCTGGGAGAGCGGCACATGGGCGGACGTGCAACCGCTGGCCGACGATTGCAGCGTTTAGTGGCCTCCTCCAGTACGAATCCACGTCGAATTCAGGGAGGGATTTGAAATGTCGGAGGCAGTAAAGGTAGGTGTCGTCAGTACGAGTTGGTGGGCCGACGCGATGTATCTGCCGGCGCTGGATGCTCACCCGGGAGCGGATGTTGTGGCGGTCTGCGGCCGGAACCGGGAACGGGCAGAAGCCTTTGCAACGCGCTGGGATATTCCTCAGATATACACAAGCTACGAGTCGCTGATTGGCAGCGGTGAGATAGAGGCGCTGGTGGTAGCGTCCGGTCATGAAACACACTACCGCATCACGATGCAGGCCCTGGACGCGGGCTTGCACGTGCTATGCGAAAAGCCCTTGGCGCTGACCTATGGTCATGCAGCTGAGATGGCTGCCCTGGCAGCGGAGAAGGGCGTTGTTCACTGTACTCCCTTTACGTACCGCTTCATGCCGACGAACAGGTACATCAAGGAGTTGGTGGAGGAGGGCTACATTGGCAGGCCGTATCATTTGAATCTGCGTTACTACCCGGGCTACGCCCGAGAGCCGGCTTATGGATGGAGGCACGACCGGACTTTTGCCGCTAAAGGCGTGTTGGGCAACATTGCGTCGCACTTTTTCTACCTGGCCTATTGGTGGTTTGGCGAGGTCACAGACGTGTTTTGCCTGGCGGGTGAGTTTGTAAACCGGCCCGATGTCACGCCGGAAGGGAAGCCGTACGAACGTACGGAGGATGGGGCCTACACACTGCTGAAGTTTGCGAATGGCGCGCAGGGGCTGGTGCAGGCCTCGGCCGTTTGCACGGAAGAGTCGGTCTTCGGGCAGCGGCATGAGTTCGATTTGCACGGGGAAGAGGGTACGCTGCGCAGTGTGATCGATTGGGTTGAAAGGCAGGACGTTGAGGGCACACGGCGAGGAGAAGGTCCTACGCGGCCGCTCGAGTTGCCGGAGCACGTTTGGGGGGCGGCGCGGCGCGATACGGTGCATAACACGTATCGAGACGTCTTTCGGGTCGAGGACCATATGACGCGTGGCTGGATCAGTGCCATTGCCGAAGGGAGGTCCTTCAGCCCGAGTATAGAAGATGGGGCGGTCGTGCAGCGGATTACAGACGCGGCTGATCTGAGCGCACGCGAAGGGCGCTGGGTCGGGCTGCAGGAGATAGACTGAGGAGGCGGTGGTGGAGCAGAAGGTCAGATTCGCGATCATCGGAGCCGGGCGGATTGGGCAGGTTCATGCGGAGAATCTGACGCGTCATATCCAAGAGGCGGAGGTGGTCGCGATCGCCGACGTTGTCAAGGATGCGGCGGAGCAGACGGCGCGGCGGTTCGGCATTGCGCAGGCGAGCGGAGAGCCGGAGGAGGTATTTGGACGGGAGGACGTTGATGCGGTAGCCATCTGCTCATCTACAGAGACGCACGCCGAATTCATTGTTCAGGCAGCCCGAGCGGGCAAACACGCGTTTTGCGAGAAGCCGATTGCGCTGGACCTGCCTGAAGTAGACGCAGCGCTGGCGGCTGTCGCGGAATGCGGGACGAAGCTGCAGATCGGTTTCAACCGGCGATTCGACCCCAATTTCCGCAATATTCGGGATGCTGTACGCAGTGGTGAGGTGGGAACACCCTACCTGGTGCAGATTACGAGCCGGGACCCGGCTCCGCCGCCATTGAACTATATCAGGGGCTCCGGCGGACTCTTTCTGGACATGATGATTCACGACTTTGATATGGCGCGCTTCCTGCTGGACGACGAGGTGGAAGAGGTTTCGGCCTCGGGAGCTGTTCGGGTTGATCCTGCAATAGGGGAGGCTGGCGATATCGACACGGCCGTGGTTACGTTGCGGTACGGCTGCGGTGCGCTTGGCGTGATCACCAACTCGCGCCAGGCTGTCTACGGGGGCGACCAGCGAGTAGAGGTTCTCGGCTCACTTGGGTCGATCTCGTGCGAAAACAACACGCCCGACCGGGTGATCAGGCAGAACGAGGCCGGGGTGATTCATGCGAAGCCACTCTACTTTTTCCTCGAACGGTACATGGCCGCGTATGCGGACGAGTTACGCTCCTTCATTGGCGCAATCCGGGATGATACAGAGGTCGAAGTGACAGGTAGCGACGGAAGAGCACCGGTCGCACTTGCCCTGGCTGCGGGCAGGTCGTACAGGGAGAATCG
>VYDA01000055.1 GCA_009843665.1 Caldilineaceae bacterium SB0675_bin_29
GTCTTCGACACTGCGCTGTGGACGGACGAACTGCTGGCGAAGCGCGCAGCCAGCTACGGGATCAGCGTGGACGAGTACAGATCGAGGAATCTGCTTGGCGTCGAGATTACCTCCGCTGACGTTGCTGCGTTGGCCTGCACTGTGGCGGGTCGGGCTTTTGCCAAGACGACCGGAGCGCAGATACCTGTAGACGGTGGAAATGAACGAGTGATTTAGGCGTTTCGAGGGTAGACGGCTTCTTCAGCCGTTGGTGGAAAGTGCCGTGAAGGCTCTTGAGTGTCCGAAATAGTTCCCTGTTTACATCACAACTGATCGATTACAGGTGTGATTTGGAGTATCCAACTTCCGAAGCGACTTTGCACTGCGATTCCGGGATTGGTATACTGATCAGGTTGCGCCGGCGATTTCGAGTTGGGCTGGAGGCTCCTGTCCCACACTGTAGAGGCCGGCGGTCACTTAGGCAAGTACGGGTCAGGCAATCCCCCAACACTTTATAGGATATCAGGCTCCGAAGGATCTGAATTCTTCAGAGGGAGGCCAGTATGTTCAGAACGGTTAGTCGAGTAGTGCCCATTCTGCTCTTGATCGGCTTCATTGCGTCAGGCGTTATGCTCGTCCAAAATGGGCATCTCACGACGGACCTGGCCGCGAAGGATTGGTTAACCTCTTCCACCGGGGCGCAGCCGAATGCGGTGGAGGCCCAGATCAACATTCCCACCTATTTTGGGTCATTGGAGGTCACCAAGTCACGGGGGGTCACTCCGGGCGTGGGTGGGGAGGTCATGGAGGTGTATGTCGAGGTAGGCGACCTCGTCGAAGAAGGGCAGTAGCTCTTCCGGTTGGATTCGACGCAGCTGTCCTGGGCCGTTCAGCGGGCGGAAATATCGCTGGAGCTGGCCCGCATCGCACTTCTGGAACTGGATGAGCAGTCATCGGAGGGCGATCTAGCCGTAGCGCAGGCCAATCTTGAGCTGGCTAAGACCAATCTTGACAAGCTGCAATTCGGCGGCGTGACTGAAGACGAACATGCGGCAACGCGGGCCAGTGCAACGGCAGCCTGGGCGCGGTACAATGAGATTCTTGCCGGCCCGACCGAGGCCCGCCTGCAGCAGCTGCGGGCAAACGTTGAAAGGGCGGAACTGGCGGTGACGCAGGCGCAGCGTGCATACAATGAAGTCGCGTGGCGAGGCGATGTTGGACGTACGCCGCAGGCAGCGAACCTGCAGCGGGTCACGATTGACCTGAATGTGGCGCAAGCGTCCTACAATGAAGCGACACAGCCGGCGCGTGCTTCGGAATTGCAGGGCGCCCTGGCCGCTGCGCACCGGGCACAACATGCATTGAATGAACTTGAAAAGGGCATATCGGAAGTGGATCTGGCAGTTGGGAGAGCGAGGGTCGCGGCAGCAGAGGCGACCGTCTTGCGGACGATGGAGCTGGCGACGGGCCAGAAGTCGGCCGAGCTGCGGGTAAGCCAGGCCCTCGTCAACCTGGAGGAGTCGCAGCAACGACTGGACAAGGCCACTGTTCGTGCTCCGATTACCGGCGTTGTACTTGCACTAAACGCTGAAGAGGGGAAGGTGATCGGTGCGTCTTCACTTGCGGCTGAAATCGGGGACCCCTCTGCGCTGGAGCTGGTGGTGGGGATTCCTCAGGACCAGGTTCTGACGATGTCGGTGGGCGACCCGGTGCGCATAACCCGGTTCGGCAGCGATGATATTTCCGTACTGTCGACGATTTCCAAGATCTCGCCGATCAGTTTGCCCGGCAAAGGCAACTCGACGTTTCCTGTTACAATACGGCTTCCGGAGGAAGGTACCGCGCAGTTCAATCCTGGAATCTTTGTTTCAGCGACTTTCGAGTAGTCCATCTTTAGTGCGAGGGTTTACTCGCTAAGTTTTTTGTTGGCCCTAGAGGGCTCCGCAACAGGTGTGGCGGAGTTCCAATGGTCCGCGGAATAACAGACTCATAGGGAATCGAGTGGTAACGGCAGGGCGTCGACGAAGCCGCACCGGTTGCCCAGGATCCCGCCAGTTAAGGGTGCTACGTCAACTGCATTCAAAGGGGAGCGCAATGACGAACCACATTCGAGTGCTGGAGATATGACGATGATGATTCGACTCGTTTTGGGGTTCGCAGCGCTTATTTATCTTGCGATAATTCAGCCTGGCTCGGCTCAAAGCGGACGACTTGAAGAACAACTGGCCCAGTCAACACCGATCACACCTACGGTCCTGGCGGTTGTCCGCAACCAGGGAGCGACGCTGCACGACCGACCTAACGGCGAACCGCTGCAGACAATTGTGGGGGGATCTCTTGTCACGGCTCGCCTGCGTTCTACTGACTTGCTCTGGGTATTGGTTCAGACACGCGATCAGTCTGAGGGTTGGGTAGAAGTGCGGACTCTACTGGCTGCGGGTTTGGGCCGGCTCCCGGTCGAAATACCTACGCCTACGCCTACGCTGACGCCACCGCCAACACTTTCGCCCACGCCTTCTCCTACGCCAACACCTACATCAGAAGCTGTTGCGACAGAGGTGCCGGAGGCTACACCGACCCCGATGAGTGAGCCAACTCCTGAGGGGGAGATGACCGCGATGCCTGAGGCTTCGGCCACGCCGGAGGCGATGGAAGAGTCGACGCCGCAGCCCACAGAAGAAGCGATGCCCGAGGTTACTTCTGAGGCGGGAGCGCCAGAAGCAACTCCGACACCGTTCATGCCACCTGAAGGTCCCACGGCACTTTCGCTGGCTCGCATTGGTGGGGCAGTCCTGTGGGACGGCGAAGACGGATCCTACGTTGAGCACTTCAGGGCCGGTTCGCGGTTGACTGCTGCCTTCAGAACGGACGACAGCAGTTGGTATTACGTGTATCATGATGAAGGGCCACACGGTTGGGTTTCCGCTGATGAGTTACTGGTCGTGAGCGGCCAGATTCTGACAGTCAAAGAGTTTACAATTCCCTTGGAGGAAATAACCCCCGTTGAAGTAGGTGAGACCGCTCCGGGCACGGGGACCCCAACGCCCACGCCTACGCCTGCCGGCCCGCCTGAAAGGGTCACGGTTACTGTTATAGATTTCGGTCTGCGATTGAATGTACGCGCCGGCCCAAGTACCGATTACGATATCGTGGCCAAGGCGGTCGCTGGTGTAACTTTTAACGGGATTGGACGAACTGAATCAGGCGATTGGGTGCAGGTTGCGATCGCCGATCTTCCCAGCGGGTATGGTTGGGTTTCGGCCACCTATGTGACGACGACAGGCCCGTTTGATGAATTGCCTGTTGTAGGTGAGATGGAGATGGAAGAGAAGATGGAGATGGATGCCGAGAAGGAAGAGAATATGGTGAGTGCCGGGTGAGTTTGTGAAAATGACGAGCCAAGAGCCAGATACTTTTCGGCCTGGCTTCTGACTACGGTGTTCTTCTTCTGTCTGCACTGGCAAGCAGAAACAGGACTTAAAAGAGTCAAGCGATTCTGAGCGCGACCGAGGTCGTGAGCAGGGTCGCTTTTCTTTTGCTGGCAGACCCGTCAACAGGCGGCTGGCCCGGGCGTGCCCTTGGAACGTATTCGTCTGCGGGGCCTCCTGGACCCGTTACGTCCATAAGCGAGAATGGAGGGCATGTCTTGTGACAGAGTGTCACAGGGCAAAGACGAAAGCAGGTCCAAAGTTGCCTACTCTGACTATGGCCGAAACACTATCCCTCGGCGGATGCTACCGTGCATCAGGTGGATGTTCGGCTTGGCGCAGGAAATTCATGACATTAAGTCAATTCAGACCTTAAGGGTTGGTCAGATTCCAGTTGATGCCCGTTGTCTTCCGGGTGGGCAAATTGGACCGAGACTACCGGTTTTCCAAAAATACATTACTTAAAGGACGATTGACACAGGTCTCTTGGTCTTGTATAGTTCAGTCCCCGTAGCAAGGTGGCGGCAATGGTAAACGCTGCCGCGACTTTTGTCGCTTCCTATGCACTGTGCCTTGTCTCTCTGTACTCTAAATATCCGGACGCTTTTGAGTTGAATAGGAGAAAGGTCGCAATTTCGAAGAGAACATCTTTCACGAGACGTCATTTTCTTAAGTTGAGCGGCACAGCAGGCGCAACTGCTATGCTCGCTGCGTGCGGGCCAAGCGGCGCACCCGAAGCGTCATCCAGCGCCGAGGGAGCGTCAGCCGACATGGCTCAGACGGCAACCCAGTCGATCCCGGAGCTACTTGGGGCGGACATGCCGGGGAGCCCGGACAAACCCAGGGGGTGGACAACTGTTCTGCCCGACTTACCGGAGGGCCTACCGCCTGCTCCGGGACAGGAGCCGATCGAGATTTCAACGACTCGCCGGGTGGACGCCCAGACCAAGTTCAGCGAAGGGGATTCGCTGGAGGACAATCCCTTCTCGCGCATGATCGAGAAACTCTTTGGTGTCAAGCTCACGGTTGCCTGGTCGTGGTCGAGCGGTGACGAAGCAACGACAAAGTACAATCTGGCAATGGCAAGTGGGGATATGCCGGACTATCTGGAAACTGTGCCGTCCCACATCTTTGTGAAGATGGTGGAGGCCAATTTGCTTGAGGACATTACCGACGCCTACACGATGTACGCCAGCCAGCGATGGCAGGACATTTGGGCGGAATACGGCGAACTTCCCTGGATTTTCACTACGGTCAACGGACGAAAGTACGGGCTGCCGCGGGTGGAAGACCTTGCGCACAACGACAACATTCTCTGGTACCGCCAGGACTGGTTTGACGCGCTCGGTCTGGGTGTGCCGCAGACTTTGGACGAGCTGCATGACACGGCACTGGCCATCGTCGAAGCTGACATCGGCAAGGGAGCGCCCGGGACTACGATCGGCCTGCTGGCCAACAAGAGTTATTCGGCGACGTGGTTCGGGAGCATCGATCCGATCTGGGCGCTTCATGGCGTTGTACCAAGACACTGGACCGAGGTTGGCGGTGAACTGGTCTTCGACAGCATCCGCGATGAGATGCGTGAGCCGCTGGCGCTCTTGAACCAATGGTACGAGGACGGCATCTTTCGCGAGGATTTCTTCACGATAAGCACGTCGGACTCGATTCAGGACGTGGCTGCGAGTACGTGTGGGATACATTACACGCCTTCGTGGGGGGCGTGGCTGGACACAGTGCGCAACGATCCGGAGACAGTCTGGGCATTTGCCGACAATCCTGCCGGCCCCGATGGCGTCAGAGCGCGCCACACTGAAAACAACTTCCGCAGCAGCCCCTTCTGTTTCCGGAAAGGGATGGAGCACGTCGATCAGATCTTCACGATTACGAACTTCATGCACGAATTGACCGAGGACTATGACCGGCGCTTCCACGGTTGGGAGAGCCACAACTATGAATGGCTGGAGGATGGTTCGGTCGCGGCTACGGGAATCAGTTGGTCCCCCTGGGCTATTGGGCCGATAGGAACGCGCGGAAGCGGGATGATCGATCCCCGTCACGTAGCCAACCTGATACACTATCAGCTTGAGGAATGGGGAAAGATTCCGGCTGAGGAACGGGACGCTTACCAGACGCTCTCGCTTGAGGATCCCACCGGAGTGAGAATACTGGGCAAGCAGTCACGTCTCTTCATACTGGAGACGGCCGAACAGGGCAAGATCACACAGTACCAGAGTCTGCCGACGCCGACGATGATAGAACGGGGCAGCGACTTGAACAAGCTGCAGGAGGAAACGTTGTTAGGGATCATCATCGGTGAGAAGCCGCTGAGCGAGTTCGACGAGTTTGTCGACCAGTGGAAGAGCCAGGGTGGAGACCAGATGACCCAGGAAGTAAACGAATGGTGGGCCGCAATGTCGTAGATCAGGACTCAGGATTTGCTGAAGAAAGGGGTGCCCTCGGGGAATCGAGGGCGCCCTGCCCCTCACTGCGAAGTTACAGGGCGGACCTCTGAGCGGACATGAAGTTCCAGTAGTATTCCCGGATTGAAATTATGGCAGTTGTACAAGCGGATCACGGCGCAGTGGCCGAAGCGGCTGCAAAGCGAATGCGAATCCGCAACTACCTAGGGCGATCATGGCCGCTGTACGTCATGATGGTGCTGCCGGTTATCCAGCTTGCCCTCTTTCACTATTACCCCATGTATGGCGTAGTGATCGCCTTTCAGGACTTCAACCCGGGTCTGGGATTCGGCGGGTCGCCCTGGGTTGGCCTGAAGCACTTCAAGTTCATCTTCGCCAATCCCGATTTTACGAACGTGCTCGCCAATTCGTTTATCATCGCGGTGGCGAAGATCACAACGCTGCAGTTCATGGCGGTTTCGCTGGCATTACTGCTCAACGAAATCCGGTCCATGATCTTCAAGCGGACGGTGCAGACGGTGATCTATTTGCCGCACTTTCTCTCCTGGATTGTGCTGGGAGGCATTTTGCTTGATCTGCTGTCAACTTCGGGAATGATCAACCGGGCCATCGAGTATGTGGGACTTGATCCGATTCTCTTTCTGGGCAGCAACACCTGGTTTCGTCCAATCATCGTGATCACCAATCTGTGGAAGGAAGCGGGCTGGGCGACGATAATCTACCTGGCGGCGCTGACGGGCATCGACCCGGTGCTGCATGAGGCGGCGGCTATCGACGGCGCCAACCGCTGGCAGCGCATTCGCCACGTCAACATTCCCGGAATCATCTCAATGGTCATACTTATCGCCTGCTTAAACCTGGGAAACGTTCTTCAAGCCGGCTTTGAGCAGGTGCTGACCTTATATAACCCGACCGTGTATGAAACAGGCGATATTATCGATACCTATGTCTACCGCGCGGGTCTCATCTCGGCGCGCTACAGTATGGGCGCGGCGGTGGGGCTTTTCCAGTCGGCGATGGGCTTTGTCCTGATCGTGGTCGCGTACCGGCTGGCCAGCCGGTACGCGGGATATCGCATTTTTTGAGCGCAAGGGCAATCACGTAGCTGACGGCTGGCGATGAGAGACCGATGATACAGGACAAGAGTTTTGCAAGCCGGATTTTTGATGTAGGGAACTACCTCATCCTGTTTCTCTTCGGGCTTGCCTGCCTATTCCCGATGGTACATGTAATCGCTGTTTCGCTGAGCAATCGGGCAGCCTCGATGGGTGGGTTTGTTACGCTGTGGCCTCTGGGCACAACCTTCCAGAACTATCTCGAAATCCTGGAGGCGGGCCCGGTATACAAGGCGTTCCTGGTCTCTGTCACGCGCACAGTTCTGGGTACATCCATCAATATGGCCATGACCGTACTGGCGGCATATCCGCTTTCCAAGTCGTCGGAGGAGTTGAAGGGGCGCTCGGTTTTCATGTGGGTCGTGCTTATCGCTATGCTGTTCAATGGTGGGCTCATCCCCTGGTGGATGGTGATCCGCAACCTGGGTCTGCTCAACAGCCTCTGGGCTCTGGTGCTGCCCGGGGCTCTGCCAATATGGAACGTAATTCTGCTGATGAATTTCTTCCGCGAGATCCCGAAAGAGCTGGAAGAGGCCGCGATTATCGATGGGGCCTCCTATTGGGGGACTTTGTACTACGTCTATCTGCCTCTGTCGGTTCCGGCACTGGCGACTCTGACTCTATTTGCCGCGGTCTTCCATTGGAATGCCTGGTTTGACGGCATGGTCCTGATAATGGACAACGAAAAGTATCCGATCATGACCTTTCTGCGTACGGTGGTTGTGGATATGAATTTGCAGATTCTGACAGTAAATATGGAAGACATTTACAATTTGTCGGACCGGTCGATTCGGGCCGCCAATATAGTCGTCGCGACGGTGCCAATTTTGATCGTATATCCGTTCCTGCAGCGATATTTTATTCACGGAATCCGCCTTGGTGCGGTAAAGGGATAGCCGGCGAGAGCAAGAGAGATCACTTCTCTGGCCAATTGTGAAGCAGTAAGGTGTCGAAGCTCGCAAACGACTTTCGACTGTCAGACCTTGGGTTGTACAAAAACAGTTCATCCAGAATGGGAGCTAGACCAATGGGAACCGCTGTCAAAATCGGTGTGATTGGCGCCGGGAGCGCGACATTTTCCCTGGGGCTTGTAAAGGATCTGTGCTTGACCGAGAGCCTAAGCGGCAGCCATGTGACCTTTATGGATGTGGACGCTGAACGGCTGCAGATGATTCATAAGCTGGCCGAACGCTATGCCAACGAACTTGGGGCGGACGTCACTTTTGACCAGACCCTTGACCGGCGTGATGCGATGCGGGACGCCGACTTTGTCATCAATACTGCCTCGGTCGTGACATACGACTCGGGCCTGGAAACGCGGGACCTCATCCAGGAGTTCGGCTACGACTGGGATGGACCGGGGTCGCTTGAGTATTCGTTTTACAATACTTCGTTCATATTGGACGTGGCTCGAGAGATTGAGAAGATCTGCCCGGACGCGTGGCTGATCCAGTCGGGAAATCCGGTCTATGACGGTTGCACGGTTATAGGCCGCGAGACCGACGTGAAGGTTTGCGGACTGTGCCATGGCTATTACGGGTACCGGGACATCTGTGACATGCTGGAACTGGATCATACCAAGGTGAGGTGGCAGGCTCCAGGCCTGAATCACAATATCTGGCTGACGCAGTTTGAGTACGAGGGCGAGGACGCGTACCCGTTGATCGACGAATGGATCCAGAGCAAAGGCGAGGCATACTGGGCGGAAACTGCGGTCAGCAGACCGATGCCGGCGGGCAAGTCGGGCTGGTCCGGGGAATTGAGGCGAGCGTGGGAAATCGACCTGTCACGCGCTGCGGTGCATATGTACAGGCTGTATGGACTGATGCCGTTGGGTGACACGGTGTGGATGAAGTACATCGGGTGGTGGTACCACAAGGACTTTGACGCCAAGCGTTTCTGGTTCGGCGAGCCATGGGGCGGTCAGCGGTCGCACCTGTCCTGGCCGATGTATGTTGACAACCAAGCGCGGAGGGTGGAACAGATAGCCCGCCTCGCCCAGGACCCTTCGGCAAGCCTTGTGGAAAGTCTGGGCAAGAGCAGGACGATCGAGCAGCAGGTGCCGATCATCGACGCGCTGGTCAATGACAATGAGGGCCAGTTCCAGGTAAACGTGCCCAACCAGGGGGCGCTGCCTGGCGTTCCCGATGACATTGCAGTTGAGATTCCTGCGGTTGTGAACAAGGAGGGTATTCACCGCATCCAGGTTGATCCGCTGCCTCCTAAGATTATGTATACTCAGATCCTGCCCCTGGTTCTATCCCTCGAGCGCACCCTGCTGGCTATCGAAACGGGTGACCGCTCGCTCCTGTTATGGGAGCTGCTGGACGCCAATGATACGCGCTCCTATGCTCAGGCTGAGGAAACGCTGGAGGCGATCCTGGGACAGGGGTACAACCGGGAGATGGACGAATACTTCCGGTGGCCTGCGGAATGGGAGTCCAATGGCATCAGCAGGACGCCGGTCCGGGATGATCCCGTATTGCGGGCTGAAGGGGTGGTCGCGGCCGATTAAGTAGCATCGCAGGAATCGGACGAAAACTCCTTTGTCATAAGATCACATCGGCGTTAAGGTACTAAGGGGGACGGCTCTTTGGATTGGTAGAGCGTCCCCCTTATTTCTATTTGTGTACCAGAGGGATTGGGAGCGAATCACCAACTACGCAAGAGCATAAAGCGGGGTAAAGAAATGAAAGTCGTCGAAGTTGAGACCATGATAGTAAAGAACGTACCGCCTTTCCGGGGCGGTAGCATGTGGCTTTTTGTTCAGGTCAAGACGGATGAGGGCATCGTCGGTCTGGGCGAGCGGCCTTCAGGAAACGCGAAGAATCTGGACGCGCAGGTCAGACTGATCGAGGATCTCAGCGAGCAGTTTGTCGTGGGCGCCAACCCTTTTGATATTGAGAAGCTGTGGCAGACGATCTTCGCTTCGCGTCACGACTATCGCCATCCCGGACTTGATATGACGCCGGCACTAAGCGCGATCGAGATGGCCTGTTGGGACATCGTTGGCAAGGCGACGGGCCAGCCGATCTATAATCTGCTGGGAGGTCGTTACCACGAAAAGCTGCGCGCCTATGCATACATGCCGTCCGAAGGTATATGGGAAAACCCGGAAAAGGCGGGTGAGGTAGCTATCAAGCTGGTTGAAGAGGGGAATACGGCATGTAAGTTCGATCCCTTTCAGCCCATATTTCCGAATCCCAGCGATTATTCGCTGAAAACGATCCGGCACGTTGCCAAGATCTTCCAGTGCATTCGCGATGCGGTGGGAGACGACCTGGAGATCGGCATTGGTACGCACGGGCAGTTCAGCACTGCCGGCGCGATCCGCGCTGCAAAGATACTGGAAGAGTTCGACCCATTCTGGTTCGAGGAGCCTGTTCCGCCCGAAAACATCGACGAGATGGCGCGGGTGGCGGCGCACACGAGCATCCCTATCGCCACGGGCGAGAGGCTGGTGTCGAAATTCGAGTTTGCTCAGCTGCTGGAAAAGCAGGCGGCGCAGGTCATTCAACTGGACGTGGGGCAGTGCGGCGGCATACTGGAATCGAAGAAGATCGCGGGAATGGCGGAGGCACATTACGCCATGATCGCGCCCCACATGTACTGCGGACCTGTGGCGGCGGCGGCGGCCGTGCAGCTTGATACGTGTTCGCCCAACCTGTTGATCCAGGAGTACAACGGAGGCCCTCTGCACCAGGAGCTGTTCAAGGAGCCGATTGTATTTGAGAACGGTTATATCATCCCGCCCACAGGGCCTGGTTTAGGCATCGAGCTGGACGAGGCGGTTGTCAAGAG
>VYDA01000087.1 GCA_009843665.1 Caldilineaceae bacterium SB0675_bin_29
GCGAGGGCTAAGCTCAAAAAGATCGAAAACACCATTCAATAGGTCTTCAAGGTCATAGCCACGTTTTTTTGGGTCGGTTCGTGTCGTCCATTTCACAAAAAGGTCTCTGAACTCCAACAGATGGCTATGGAATGTTTGTTGTTTCTCAACCTTCTCCCGCTCTTTCTTGCGTTCAAGCTGTTCTTCCCGCTTTGCTCTGAGTGAACTGTCGTGGTTCTTCACAAGCAGCTGAAGATGTTCAAGCTGACGTTCGCCGTCTCGCTTTTTCTTCTGACCATCGGGGAATCGTAACAGATGATTGCAGTCCTTATAATTGAGAGTTTCGGTGAGCAAGAGTCGCAGAGGCCTCAACCCATCTTCAGACTCGTTCAGGTCTGACAGAATAGGGTCAATGATGTGGTACTTGTAATTGGTCCAATCTTGAGAGGCTATTGCTTCAGATGGCACTTCACAGCGGCCCAAAGTTTCACGAAGATGCTTCTTTGTCCAAAAGACTAAGACAAGTGTTTCCTTTAAGGCATTGATAATCTGATCGGGAAAATGATAGGTCATGCCTGCTCCCTAGAAGTACCCAAATCGGATCTGCAATGACAAGAACCTTAGAAGGCCATTACGGACGGCGTCATTCAGATGAACAACGCCCCTCTTTCGATTCGACGCATAAAAGGGGTGTCGATTTTCTTGCTGAGGCGGCGGATATCCACCTCGCGCCCCAGGACTTGCCCCATATAGATGTGCAGCCCAGCCAAGGCGTCGAATTTCGGCTCCTTCAGTTCCACGATCAAGTCAATGTCGCTGTTTTCGGTCTGCGTGCCGCAAGCATACGACCCGTAAAGGCCGATTCGACGCACGCCGAAACGCCGCTCAAGTTCAGGTTTCGTATGGTCCAGAATCGTGAGAATTTCTGCTGCTGATCTCATTATTGCACTTCAGGCAAATTCGTAGAGCGACACTGTCACTGCCGGCTTGCGTCTTTCATCAAGCAGGCGTTCAATTCTGCGAACTGTGTCGGGGTTCAGCAGCGCGTCACCGCACACGGAACAGACGTCAGCCGGAACATGGTCAATGACAATAATCTGGCCATCGTACCGGACAGTATGCATAACTGTTCTCGTCTCGTATTCGCCTGGACAGCCTTCGATACTGCATTTCATGTCGATCTGCTATCGCAGCTTGCCCCGCCCACTCACCTGCCACACCGTCTCGACGATGCCGTCGCGCACGCCGTACATCGCATCGTGCAGGAAGACGGTCGCGTCGCCGTAGCCGACGATGAAGTCGAGCACGTCGCCCACCTGCACGCTCGTGTTCGGTTCGGAGAGCGTGATCACCCCGTGCTCGGCCGAGGCGGAGATGTTGACGACGTTGTCCAGGCTGACGGCTTTCGGTTGCCGCTCCATGCCAGGCAGCGTCTTGAAGCCGGCGTCGGTGATGATGCGGTCGGGCGCGGGCCGGCTGGTGACCACGGCCTGGCCGAAGAGCGCCGGGTCGGTCGGCACACCCCACATCTGGTAGGTGGCGTCGCCAAAAATCGCGCCGCCCGCCTGGATCTCGGTCACCTCCGGCTGGTGCATCGTTACATCCATTGTGCCGCTGCCGCCGCAGCTGACGATCTCGACCGGCAGGCCCGCGTCGCGGCCGGCCTGTACCGAGGCTGCCAGTTGACCGATGCACTGCTGGATCGCACCAGCGCGCGCATCGTCATCCTGGATGTCCAGTGTATGTCCCTCCCAGGCCATCATCCCGGCGAGGCGCAGTCCGTCCTGCTCGTGCACCGCGCCGGCCAGCGCCACAGCCGTGGAGCCGGGCTCGACGCCGGCCCGGTTCATGCCCACATTGAGCTCGACAACGACCGGAATTTCGACGCCGATCGCCTGGGCGGCCGCGCCGAGTTCTTCCAGCGTTGCCGTGTTGTCCACCGCGATCTTCACACTCGATTGGCGATCAGAATGTCGCGCACGCCGGCGGCCGCCATCACTTCGGCCTCGCCCGGCTTCGCGCCGGTGCCGCCGAGCGCGCCGGCATCGATCATCTTATGCGCGATCGCCGGTATCTTGATCCCCTTCGTGTGCGGCCGCCAGTTCACGCCGGCGTCATTGAAATTGTCCATCAGCAACGCAATGTTGCGCTCCAGTATATCCAGATCCACCCACAGCGTCGGCGTATCCAGCAGTTCTTTCGCCCGTCCGATTTCAGTCATCAGATATCCTCATACTCCTTTTCTTGTCATTTTTTCCCGACAAACGGCCAGTTCAGGCCACTAATCACTGACCACTGCCCTTCTACCACGCGGTCCAGCCGCCGTCGACCAGGATATTCTGTCCCGTAATGTAGCTGCTGCCGTCGCTCGCCAGCAGGACCACCAGCCCCTTCAGCTCTTCCGGCTCACCCATCCGTTTCATCGGCACTTTCTCGGCCAGCCTGGCAACGAACTCCGGCTCCCCTTCCCGTACCTTGGGCGATGGGAAGGGTCCCGGGCTGATCGCGTTCACGCGCACGCCGTCCTGCGCCCAGTAGACCGCCAGATGGCGGGTCAGGTGGATAAGTCCGCCCTTGAGGCCGTGATAGTTGGGCGGGCTGTTGACGCCGAAACCGGTGTACGCCTCCGGGTAGCTGGCAACGACCCCGTACATGCTGGCGATGTTGATAATCGAGCCGGGCGCGCCGCGGCTGCGCAGATGGCGCACAACCTCGCGCGCCAGCAGGAAATAGGCGGTCACCCCGGTGTGATAGGCCTGGTTGAAATCTTCGGCGCTGGCCGTGTCGATGCTGGGCGCGCCGCCGCCGTAGGCGTTGTTGACCAGGACGTCCACCTTGCCCAGGCGCTGCACCACCTCCTCCACGAAACCGGGAATGGCATCGCTGTCGTCCTGCGCCAGGCCGAAGCCGGCGTGGCCGCTTCCGGGCAATGATTCGGCAAATACTGCCGCCCGTTCCCCATCGCGGCTGGTCACCGCCACGGTTGCGCCCGCTTCCGCCAGCCCGCGGCTCATGGCCGTCCCCAGCAGGCCGGCCGCGCCGGTAACGATCGCGACTTTGCCGCTCAGATCCAGTAGTTCGGAGACCGTCTGTTCAGTCATGGATTCCCTTTTGTCTGAACTGTAATGTGTGTGATTGAATGAAGGACTGCGGTGAGAGTAATGGTGGTGAGCAGATTATAAACAAAATAGCCTACTTCGCCGATTTTTTCCACTGGCAGAAAGGCGTTATCATTATTTAGTTTCAGTCTTTCATAGCAAGCGCCGCGGGCTGCTGGCTATTCGTTACTACCTGGAGGGACTCTCGATGTTGTTTGCGCTACCGCTTCGCTACATGAGCGCAGGGATCGATACGCTCGGGACGCCGGCGATCACCTTTGCTCTGGTCATCGCTGTTCTGGGCCTGATCTACCTGGTCTTTCAGGCGCGCCGCGTCCTTGCAATGGACAACGGCAACCAGGTCATGCAGGAGATCGCCGCCGCCATTCAGGAGGGCGCGGCTGCATTTCTCAACCGGGAGTATACCTTCCTCGGTGGATTTGTCGTCGTCGTCGCCGTTATCATCGCTGTCTTCCTGGCATGGCAGACCGCGCTCAGCTTCATCCTCGGCGCGATCGCTTCCGGCGCGGCCGGCTACCTGGGGATGTTCATCGCCGTGCGCGCCAACGTGCGCACCGCGGCCGCGGCCAGCAAGAGCCTGGATGACGGTCTGCGCGTCGCCTTCAGCAGCGGCTCGATCATGGGCATGGCCGTCGTCAGCTTCAGCCTGCTCGGCATGACGATCCTCTACTTCCTCTTCAACGGCAACATTCTCTACATCACCGGCTTCGGCTTCGGCGCCAGTTCGATCGCTCTCTTCGCCCGTGTCGGCGGCGGCATCTATACCAAGGCCGCCGACGTCGGCGCAGACCTCGTGGGCAAGGTCGAGCAGGGCATCCCCGAAGACGACCCGCGCAATCCCGCCGTGATCGCCGATAACGTGGGCGACAACGTGGGCGACGTGGCCGGCATGGGCGCTGACCTCTTCGAGAGCTACAGCGGCTCCATCATCGCCGCGGCCACGCTGGGCGCGGTGGTGGCTGACGGCGCCGGCATCGTGCTGCCCTTCCTCGTCGCCGGCGTGGGCGTGATCGCCGCCCTGATCGGCACTTTTCTCGTGCGGGCGCAGGAGGGCGCGTCGCAGGAGGATCTGCTCGGCGTGCTGCGCCGGGCCATCTACAGCGCGTCCGTGCTCGTCCTGATCCTGGCTGCTGGCGTGGTCGCCTATACCGGCGTCGGCTGGAACTTCCTTGCCGTCATCCTGGTCGGGCTGGTTGCCGGCAACGGCATCGGCTGGTTCACCGAATATTTCACAAGCTACACCGAAAAGCCGACCCAGGGCATCGCGCAGAAGGCCGAGACCGGCTCGGCAACGCTGATCATCGAGGGGCTGGCCGTCGGTATGAACAGCACGCTGCCTCCCGTCCTGATCGTCGCCGTGGCCATCATGCTGGCTCTCTGGCTGGGGGGAGACAACGGCCTCTTCGCCGTCGCCCTGGCCGGTGTCGGCATGCTCAGCACGCTGGGCATCACCCTGGCGACCGACGCCTACGGCCCCGTCGCCGACAACGCCGGCGGTATCGCCGAAATGAGCGACCTGCCCGACGAGGTGCGCGACCGCACCGACGCGCTCGACAGCCTCGGCAACACGACCGCGGCCACCGGAAAAGGCTTCGCCATCGGCTCCGCCGTCCTGACCGCGCTGGCGCTCATGGCCGCCTATGTCCAGGCCGCCAACATTGATACGCTCAATTTGTTGGACTCGACTATGATCCCCGGCATGCTCGTCGGCGCCATGCTGCCCTATCTCTTCGCCGCTCTGACTATGACCGCGGTCGGCAAGGCCGCCTACGAGATCGTGCTGGAAGTGCGCCGCCAGTTTGCCGAGATCCCCGGCATCATGGAGCGCACAACCAAACCCGACTACAGGGCCTGCGTCGCCATCAGCACGCAGAGCGCGCTGCGCGAGATGGTCATTCCGGGCGCGCTGGCGGTGGTTGTACCGCTGCTGATCGGCTTTGTGCTGGGCGCGCAGGCCCTGGCCGGCATGCTGATCGGCGCTATCGCCTCCGGCTTCATGCTGGCGGTGATGATGGCCAACTCCGGCGGCGCCTGGGACAACGCCAAGAAGTGGATCGAGACCGGCGTCATGGGCGGGAAGGGCTCGGAGGCGCACAAAGCCGCGGTCGTCGGTGATACCGTCGGCGATCCGTTCAAGGACACCAGCGGCCCGTCCCTCAATATTCTGATTAAGCTGATGAGTATTGTCAGTCTCGTCTTCGCCAGCGCGTTCGGCGAGGGGTGGCTGAATCTGTTCTGAGCACGTTAAAGAGACCGGCGGCCGCTGTTAACCGCCGCAAGATTGCCTGCGCCGTCGCGATCCATCCTTGGCAGCGCAGGCATCGTGCTTTCAGCGGCTTGTCATAGGAGCAGTTGCGCCAGCAGCGCGAATCCGAGCAGGATCAGGCCGCCGGCCAGAAGTGTGATCCCGATTCTGCGCAGCCGCTGCGCCCGCGACATGAGCCGCCCGTGGTCGGCATGGGACTGATCGCCCCAGTCCAGTTGCTGCGGCCGTTCGTGCGGCGCATTATGCACCCTGGCCAGCCACCATGCGCGATTGCAGAAGCTCCAGGCGCCGATGTCGCTGGCGCGTACGTATGAACGGTCTTTGGGCATGGCGAACTTTCAGTTTCTGAACCGGATTTCGCGTCCGAACATCTTCGTAACCACTCCGATTGTCGCCCGAACCGCCTGAGCGCGCCAACTACGATTCCACGACCAACAACTGCAGAAGAGAGCTACTGCCATGAAAGCGACCGATATCCGCGTGGAGACGGTGGAGGTCACATTCGACGACGAGCGCTTGAGCGTCCCTTTGCACCTCAGCAAGGGCGTGATCGAGGCGATCACCTATGCCGCGGTCACAGTGCGTGCGCGCACCCGCGGGGGCGACACCGTCGAGGGCACCGGCGCGATCCTGCTCTCGGACGTGTGGGCCTTCCCCGCCCCGGACCTGGACCACGAGGAAAAAGACCGCCTCATGCGCCGGCTGTGCATGGCCATCGCCGCCTGGCTGGAAGACGACCAGTACGAAGATCCCATCCAAAAGGGAATCCGGTTGGAACAGGCCGCGGTCGAACTGGCCGGGCAGCTGACAGAGGAAGAACCTCTCCTGCAGAGCACGCCGATGCCGCGGCTGGCCGTGCTCAACTGCATGGCGCCCTTCGACGCCGCCCTCCACGATGCCTGGGGCGCGGCCCTGACTGTGCCGCTCTACGCCGCATACACGGTTGATCACCTGAACCAGGATCTGAGCGCCGGCCTGGGATCAGACTTCACCGGCCGCTACCCGGTGGACTACCTGGGTCCAAGGCGGCGCACGCTCTCCGTGCAGCATGTCGTCGGCTTCAACGATGCCCTCACTCCGGCAGATGTGGACCCGCAACAGGCTGCGCCGGCAGACCTTCCCACCGACCTCAGTACCTGGATCGAGCGCGACCGCCTGCGCTATTTCAAGCTCAAGCTGCAGGGCCAGTCGCCGGTCGAGGACGCCGGGCGTATGATCGAAGTGTATACCGCCGCATCCCAGGCGATGGAAGCCGCAGGTGTGGCGGGCGGACCGCGCCTGTCGGTGGACCCCAATGAAGCCTACCAGAAGGCCGATATAATGCTCGAGGTGCTGGACCGGGTGGCCGCGCAGAAGCCGCAGGTGCTGGCGGCGCTGGACTACATCGAGCAGCCCACGCCCCGTGACCTGGAGGCCTATACCGACACGCTCCACGATGTGGCCGCGCGCGTGCCGGTGGTCGTCGACGAAAGCCTCGACGACATCGACAATCTCGACTGGATCCACCGCCTGGGCTGGTCCGGGCTGGCGGTGAAGACCTGCAAAGGCCACACCCATTCGCTGCTGGCCTACTGCTGGGGCCGCCAGCACGGTCTCTATATCACGCTGCAAGACCTCACCAACCCTGGCCTCGCGCTCGTCCACAGCGTCAACTTCTGCGCCCACCTGCGCCTCGACGTCGACTGCTTCGAGGGCAACTACCGCCAGTTCATGCCCCTGTCGCGACCCCGCGAACAGGCCGCCCATCCCGCCTACTTCCAGGTCACCGACGGCCAGTTGACCCTGCCTCCTGACATGGGACCCGGCCTCTACTGAGTCAGCGGCAAGCGAAGTTACTGACCAGTGCCGATCACCTGTAGACAATATCGAGGACATTATTGCTGCGGAAGCGCACGCTCTGCGCGTCCACCCGTTCGGCGCCCGCTTTGTTCATCTCCGCGTCGGCCGTGTCGGTATGGAAGAAACGCTTTTCCAACTCATAAGGGCCGGGCCAGACCAGGGGTGCGATCGGATTCTGGCGATGCTGTGCCACGGCCGCCGCGATGCCCTCGCGGATGCGTTGCCGCGCCGCCTGCGCGGAAAGTGAGATGGCCGAGCCCCGCCCCAGCCCCTCCTTCACCGCCGCCGTGGTGATCTCCGGCACCAACTCCTCCGCCTCCTGGCAGGCGTCCCGTTCACCGCTCAGAAAGAGCAGCGGCAGCCCCAGCCCGCCCATGAAAAGAGCAAGCTGTCCGATCTCGCCGATCGGCTTGCCGTTGAGCCGGTAGGCGTCCACGGTGCGGCTGTTCTGCGTGTGGTTCTGGTTGCTGGTTACGACGCCGGCCATGGCGTGCTGACCGACGATAACAAAGGCGTCGTAGCGCCCGATCACCTCCTGTAACCGGCTCCAGGGCGGCGAAGGCCGGCCATGCAGCAACAGCGCGGCCGGATGCAACGTGTCAAAGTCGATGCCGCCGGCGCCGTGACCGTCCCAGACAAGGACCTCCTCCACCCCGGCATCCAACAGACCGTCCACCGCGGCGTTGACCTCACCGGTCACCAGCTTCTTGCCGGCATCGTAGTAGCGGCCGTCGGGAAAGGACTGGTCCGCGAAGGAGACGACGCCGGCCACGCCTTCCATGTCGGTTACCATGAAGATTTTCACGGTTGAGGCTCCTAAGGGCAGTTTTTAGTGGTCAGTTTCTAGTTTTCAGTAACACCATGCGCCTACGTCAGAAGCAGCCTCTGGGGACTAGGAACGAGACTCGTACAGCGAACTGACCTGCACCCGGCGCCCCTCGTCGGCCGCCGAACGGTAGGCGGCGTCCAGAAGCTCGACCGTGTGCCAGCCGACTTCCGGCGGCGAGTGGTTGGGCGCGCCGCCGACGATGACGTCGACAAGGTTGTCGGCCGGCGCCGACGACAGATAGCTCTCCTCATCCGTCATCGGCGGCAATTCCTCCACAGAGCCATCTGCATAGTAAATCGTACAACTGCGATTGATAATGTCGGCGTTGATCCACCCCTGGTCACAGTAGATCTGCACAACCATCTCCTGCTCCGGACCGCCCGCATGCAGCGTGCCCGAACTGCCTACGCTGGCCAGCGCGCCGTTGTCCATCTGCACGATCATCGCGTCAACGACGTCCACCTGTGTATCCAGGTTGTCCATCAGCGCCATCACGCTGACCGGCCTCAGCCCGGTCATATGCAGCATCAGCCCTATCGAATGGGTCGCCTGCAGATGGCCCTGGCCGCCGCCCGAGCGCACCGGATCGCTGTAAACATCGCCGGGGCCAGTAACCTGGTACTGGTACAGGTCGTCGTGGACGCTGTCATCGCCCCGGTACAGCGAGATGACGCTGGAGGCGAACATGTTGTTGATATAGCGTATCGCGCCCAGCCGCCCCGAGCCGAGTACCTCCTTCACCCGCAGCACATGGGGGTTGTAGTTCCACGGGTAGCCGATGATCAGCTGGCATCCGCGCGCGTGGCTGAGTTCGGTCAGATGGCGGGCGTGCGCCGCGAACAGCGTCATCGGCTTTTCCAGGACCACGTGCAGACCTAGCTCAAGGCAGGGCCGCGCGGCCTCGTAATGGGCAGCGTGCCAGACCGCGATTACGACGCCGTCCAACTGTTCCTGCGCCAGCATCTCGTGAACATCGGTATAGGTTCGCTCCACGCCGAAATGCCTTGCCGCTTTCTCTACCGCGTCGGCGCGGATGTCGGCCAGGGCAACGAGGTCGGTGTTCGGGTTGGCCTGCAGCGCGGGTATATGGGCGGTCGTGGACCACCATCCGGTTCCGATTACGGCGATTCGGGCTGTGTCGGGCATGGTTCGCCTTTGACCTTTCTTTTCGGACTTCGAGTTCTCTGTTCCAAAGAGCGAACGGGTCAGGAATGAAGTGCGCCGTTCCTCGCCGATTCGTTTCTCACTACCGATTTTACGGCAATGTAATCGTGTCCAACAAGAGACGGTCCGCCGCGGGCCTACCCTCTTGCGCAACCGTTGACAACCGTTCCCAGCCATCCTCCTGATGCAAATACCACCCAATGTAGATCCGGTATTCGCCTTCAGGAATGGAGGACACATTGCGCTCCTCTACGAACAGTTCACCTGGGGACCAGGTTGATGTCGGAGTGCGGCCGTTGAACGGCTGTCCATCATTCTGGGCAACAATCTGATCGTCTGAACTGACGATGTGAATGAACACGATATAGTCCGAATCAGGGCTCTCTATCGTGCGCCAGAAAAGAAGCATCTTGAGGCCTTCGCTGGTCGGCGTCAGCGTATAGCCTTCGAGTTTGAAGAAGTTTCCAAAGCTTGTGTCTGCAAAAATCTGTGGCCCGGAAACCTCGAATGTCTTGACAACAGCCATCCTTTGACCGCTGACCAGGGGAATCCGCTGGCGAGAAAGCAGGTCAATGAGGCCAACTTGCAACTGGTACTGGCCGGCAGGGAGGTCGGGGCGGACTCCTAAAGAATAACTCAGAGGCATCACCTGATCAGGGCGCCAGGCGCGAACACGAAAGACTCCGTCCAGAGGCCAGTCCTCCTTGGACATGACAGTCACGTTCCGAGTGCGATCGTAGATTTTCAGGATAAGCTCGACATCTCTTCCGATTTTCTTCTCCGGCTGCCAAAAAAGGGTTACATCGAGGCTCGAGCCAGGTGCAAATTCGTTACTCTGAAAGCCGACCAGCTCCAGACGGTTGGCAAATGACTGCGCCTCCAGAGGCATGTATGCCGGAATCCCGCCCTGCCAGCGCGCCTCCAGGGCTGTGGCTACGGGGATACTGTTTTCCGTCAGAATTGCCGTCTCTTTCCCCTCCAGCGGCTCGATGCCTGCAGGCATGGATGGGAGGAAAAAGACCGTTCCCTCTTTGAGCAAGACCCACTCCTCAGGGAATCCTTTAACCGTTGACCATTCGGAGTCCGGGAGAATGACCGAGACACGCTCCCCCTGACGCAAAGTTTCCTCCACCCCACCCTGCCGGTGCGGGAAATCTTCGATCAGCAGGAAGGCGAGACGCGAGTCGCTGTACAGGCTGGTGGGCAGGAGAATGGAGTTGTCGAGGTTGCTGCCGATGAATTCTGCAATCGGGCCAGCTATTGAATCTTCACCGCGATTTTCCAGGCGATAAGGTGTGATGCGCTGGGCAAAGTCCCACTGGCGAAACAGGCCGAGAGTCAGCGCCAGCGCCAGGACAAGATAACCTGTCCAGCGGGGAAACCGCGGTCGCCTTTCTATCCATCCCCAGGCAGACGCGGCTCCTATACCAGCTATCATGAAAATAAAAGGAATTCCCGGAATCAGCCGCGAGAAATCGATCGCCGTATGGTCATATTTTTCGTACGTCAGGAGTTCGGGCAGTAGCATCATGGCCATCATAAGG
>VYDA01000159.1 GCA_009843665.1 Caldilineaceae bacterium SB0675_bin_29
TGCTATTGACCAGCTGCAACCTCTTTCTGTCGTCGGGTTCAGTGTCTGTGTTTTCGTGGCGGCAACAATCGTACAGGAGTTTCTGCGAGGCATGAATGCGCGCCGGCGTTCGAAAGGCGAGGCGCTGCCGGTGGCGCTTTGGGGATTGATTCGTCGTAATGGGCGGCGATACGGCGGCTATATAATTCACTTTGGTATCGTGCTGATTGGCGTCGCCGTCATTGGCAATGAGTTCTATCAGTCGACGACGCACGTAACACTGACAGAAGGCGAATCGGTTGAATTGTCAGGATACTCCCTCAAATATGTGGCACTCGAATCGGTGCAGAGGAGCAATCACACTGAGATAAGGGCGAATCTCCTGGTGTCAGATGCGCAGACAGGCCGGGAACTGGGCAAGATATTTCCCCGCCGCAACATCTATGACAAGACGCCGGACCAGCCAACGAGCGAGGTTGGACTACGTATGACCCCAGCTGAAGACGTTTATGTAATTCTCAACGGATGGCAGGGTGACGGCAGCAGCGCTACGTTTACTGTATACGTTAATCCACTGACCATGTGGATGTGGGTGGGAGGGTTGCTCGTCGTATTGGGAACCCTAGTCAGCGTGTGGCCCCATCCGCAGCCTCGGCGGTCTTCCAGCGAGGTAACCTCTCCGTTTCCTGAAGGGGCGACGGCCGGCCAGGCGGCGGACTGAATAGGGACAGGAGAGGGCCGCAACTCGTAAGTCATGCGACAGCCTTCTCCTCTATCTGATCCAAGTAGTGCGCCCTTCTGGTCGCGAATGGCCGCCCAGAAACCTAATTGCCCAGGGAAGTAAGGTGTTAGGGCCCCGGACTTAGGAAAAACCCGGCTGACTGGCACAGAGGGCCGGAGGTAGATGGTCACCTTCTCTACCGGAGGCGTGTCCGGTAGGCCTGTTGTGGACAGAATCCGCCAGAAGTTGACCAACGCTGAAGCATCTCAAGACCTATGTGGGTATCGCTTTTCCTGATAAGCGTTCTGGGTATCGCGGCGGTGGGCTATGTCATCTGGCCTCTCTCTGGCCGGTCCAGGAAACCGATCTCTTCAGAGAGAGAGGAGCTGGTAGACCTGATCACACGCAAGGAAGTTGCCTTGGAGACGATCAGAGATCTTGAGTTCGATCACAACGTCGGCAAGATCGAGGACGAGGACTTCGAGCGCTTCAACCGGATTTTGCGTAACCGGGCAATGAGGCTGATTGAGAGGATCGACGTGGAGTATGGAGGGTCCCAGGGTTTGGGGCCGCAATCAGTCAATATTAGTGATCGCCTGGAGCTTGAGATCAGGAATCGTCGCAGGGTGGAGGAAGCGCTTCCGAATGAAGGCAGCTGTCGTTTACCAGAAGAATGAGATTCGAATAGACGACGTGCCTCGACCCCGGGCCGGCAGCGGAGAGATAGTAGTGAAGGTGAGGGCGTCGGGAATCTGCGCAACCGACGTAAAGATACTGAGTGGCGCCGGGATTCCTGCCGAGCTACCGGCGATCTTGGGGCATGAAGTTGCAGGTACGGTCGTCGAATTGGGGGATGGCACCGAGGGTGCCGGCCTGCACATCGGCCAGCGGGTGGCGGTCTATCCGATTGCAGCATGCGGCCAATGCCTGTACTGCCTGCAGGGACGCAACAGCCTTTGCCTGCAAGAGCACGGTCTGGGCCACGGCGACGACGGCGGCTTTGCGGAGTACGTGAATATCCCGCGAGAGGTTGTGCGGCTGGGCGGCGTGGTTGACATCGGTGAGATGCCGTTCGATCTTGCGGCGATGATTGAGCCGACATCCTGCTGCATCGCGGCTGCCGACCAGTGCGGGACGAAGGCCGGAGACACGGTCGTTGTGATTGGTGCTGGTCCGCTGGGACTGCTGCATACAATCGTATCGACGGCGTGTGGCGCCGAAGTAGTCTGTGTAGACGTCAACGAGGACCGGTTAAACAAGGCGCTGAAGTTGGGAGCTAAGCGGGTGATCAACCCGGCATTGGAGGATACGGCGGCCGTAGTGGGCGAGATGACAGGCGTTGGCGCCAATGTCGTAATTGCGGCAGTTGGCATCCCGAGGGTGATGGAGAGCTACCTGCCGCTGGTGCGCAATGGCGGCGTCTTCAATGTCTTCGGCGGAACTCCGCGCGGGGAGATGATGAAGGTTGATCCCCGCTGGATCCACTATGGTGAAATTGTTTTAACAGGGACGTTCGCCTCATCGGTGAGCCAGTTTCACAGAGCGCACGAATTTGTGGCGGAGCACGCTGAGGAGATTGAGGCGGTGATTTCCACCCGGTGCGGGCTGGACGACATTTTGGCGGCGGTGCTGCGCGTTCAGTCTGGTGAGGGGACTAAGTCGGTTATCTTGTTTCCCGAGTGACGCTGGTGGCGAGGGCAACTTCCGGAGTGTTCGAATGAAAATAAAGTGGTATGCTCACGCTTGTCTGCGAATCGAAGGTGACGGTGTAAGTATCATTACCGACCCCTATACGCCGCAGAAGTCGGGATTCGCCGAAGTTACCGAGTCGGCCGATATCGTCGTTCGCAGTTCGGATGACGACTCCGCCCACGCCAACGCAGAGATGATTCCTGGAAGCCCGGAGGTAGTAACGGCCACCCACATACTCAGTTTCGATGGCGAGGGGTCTCGTGGCCCCAATGCTGCTCAGGACGTCCACCGAAACAGGTCTACCTTCCTGGCTGGGGCGGGCATCCAGTTTAGAGCCATCCCGGCGATGGAGTCGATGCGCGTGAAGCTGCAGCCTCGCGACAACGCCATGTACAGTTTTGAAGTCGAGGGAATCCGCGTTGTTCACTTTGGCGACGTGGGCAACCGCCTGGATGCTTGGCAGCTGGAGCAGATGGGGGAAGTGGATGTGGCAATCGTTCCCACCGGCGGGCCTCCTACGATTGAGCTTGGCGACCTTCACGACGCCCTCGACACCCTGCGCCCGGCGGTAACAATCCCGATGCACTATGCACTACCGGGCTGCAAGTTTCCTAGGATGGCCGACGTGCAGGAATTTACGCAGAGATATCCGCCGGCGCGGGTACGGTGGGCTTCAACGCCTGAAGTTGAGCTTTCGAAGACTGCCCTGCCGCAAGAGCCGGAAGTTTGGGTACTGCAGGCCACCTGTGCAGAGTAGCCATGTCCCAGAAGAGAGCCGATCTGCCGGAGCACAAACTTAGAGCCCGCGACTTCCGGCCTGAAACCGTCAAGTTTCCGCTTGCTCTTTAGCGTGCAACTTCCCGGACAGTAGGGGAGCGGTCAAGGCACCTGCAACGCTGACGAGCGAAGCCGCGAAATACAGCCAGTGCAGACCGAACGCGTCGAGCACCAGGCCAAGAAGCCAACTTCCTAGTCCAATCCCAAGATCGAAGGCCAGATAGAAGCCGGCTGTGGCGCGACCGCGCTGCGCGGACGGCATGCGGTCGACACAGATTGCGATCAGCGCAGGGTGGCTGATTCCGGAGCCTATGCCCATCAGGGCAGAGCTGCCGACAAGGAGTGGCATCCCTGTTGCTAACGCGAGACCTGCCAGGCCGGCTGCGTTTACGATCAGGGCTGGAAGAAGCACCTGGGTGCGGTCGGCCCTGTCTAGCAGACGACCGGTCAATATGCGAGTAGCAATGATAGAGACGCCGTAGATTGAGTAAGCTGTGCCTACCGAGGTAAGCTCTCTCCTTTCCGCCAGCAGCGGCAGAAAGGCGAACAGCGCGCCGAAGCTTACTCCAAAGAGGGCGGTCGTGAGCATAGGGCCCCGTAAGGGACCCGGCAGCGTGACCAACTGAACGAGACTGAAATCCGCGTCCTCCCGGCGGCTGGCCCGAGGTATTACCCGCCAGACCAGCGCACCTGCCAGAATAGACAGGCCTGAACTGAGAAAGAATGCGCTGTGACCGATCCCGCGACCCCAAAATGGGCATGCACCGAAGTCGGTGCTGGCTGACGTAAACGCTTGCGTGCACCAGGTCGGACAAGGGGAAGAAGGGCAGCCGAACTGCGGGGTGAGAAATGCAAGGCCGGCGTTTACGGCAGCTGGGGTCAACGTGATGGCGACATTGGCCGCGGCGCCGAAGAGGGCGAGGGCTGCCCCTCTCCGATTCGGCTCGGCCAGGTCGGCGACGAGCGCAGTGGCGGCAGTCGTAAAGGTGACATAACCGGCCGCCTGCAGTACGCGCAGCCCGAAAAGCAGGACGGGGTTGGCGGTGAAGCTCATAGTCGCCGCGCCGACAGCCAGGGCGGCAGTACCGAAAAGGATGACTGGACGGCTGCCCAGGCTATCGCACAGGGCTCCTGTCAGCGGACGTCCAATCAACGAGGCGATGCCAAAGGCCCCCAGGACCAGGCCAATCTGCCAGTCGGGCAGGCCAGCCGCCTCCAGGTAAAGGGGAATCGGTACGAGGAGGGCGTAGAAGGCGGCAAAGAACAGCAGTGCCGCCGACCAGACCGTCCAGTACCGGGTCAACTCTCAGGCTTTCGCGCCTGGATGCTGCTGCTGGTAAAGCGCTGCAGCAGATCCTCCAGCAAGTCAGCACTCAGATCTGTGAGCGCAGAAGGCAATTCGCCGTTTAAATCGGCGCTTGTGTAGCGCTGCTCAATGGTTATGACGATTTCAACGAAACCGGCGGACTGGAGCAAGCTAGCGAATTCGCTTGCGGTCAAAGCCCCGGCAATACAACCGGCCCAGCTAAGTCCCGCCCGAATCTGGTCTTCGCTCACTGGTAGCCCGGAAAGGTCGCCGTCGACGACAATGTCCGAAATCCCTATCCTCCCTCCCGGCTTGAGCACGCGGAAGGCCTCGTTGAGGACCTTGCCTTTGTCGGCAGTGAGATTGATGACGCAATTGGAGATTATCACATCGGCCGTATTTGCGGATAGTGGAAGCTCCTCCAAGTCCCCCTTGCGAAACTCCACGTTTGCCGCGCCCGCCTTGCCGGCGTTACGCCGTCCCAGTTCCAGCATACTGTCGTTCATATCGACGCCGTATACGTAGCCGCTGTCACCGACCTGGCGGGCCGCGAGCAGAACGTCCAGTCCGCCGCCTGAGCCAAGATCGAGCACGACTTCGCCGGTCCGGAGGGAGGCGATGGCATTGGGATTGCCGCAGCCGCGACTGCTGTTGACGGCAGTGTCGGGCAGCTGGCTCAGATCTTCGAGAGTGTAGAATTCGCCGCCGCAGCAGTCTTGACTACCGCTGCCATTCAACTGCTGTTCGGCCACGTTTCCGTAGTAGGACAGAACTTCCGCGCGGATGGCCTCAGGGTCGTTGAGCGCGGGCCGCTGATTAGCCAATTCTGTTCCGCAACAGCTGTCCATTCGCTTGTCCTTTGATTCCTGCACCAAATCAATTTGGGATGCCACGAGATGTTCCTCCATGACCATATATGATCGAATTTAGAAACGCATGAAGCGGTCCAACGCCAGCTTCTGCCGCCGAATAGTAGATCCAGGTTCCCCGACGTTCGCTGTTTACCAGACCCGCCTTGCGAAGCAGGCGCAGGTGATGGGAGATCGTGGGCTGTGAGAGAGTGAAGCGGGCCTCAATATGGCAAACACACATAGGGCTTGCCTGCCGGGAAAGCAAGTCCAGGATCTGCAAACGAACAGGGTGGCCGATGGCCTTAAAGGCTGCCGCCAAACAGTGCGACTCGGCGTCGGCGGCGAACTCTCCCTCTGAGTCTTCCCTGAAACGGTCCTGTTTCAAGGAACTGGTGGAAGGGTCTCCAAACGGAACTGCGGCCCTCCCAGTCTCTGTACTGTTGACAGCAATCGAATCAATCGCCACCGTATTCCCCCCGCATAGACCTGAGCGTATCAGGTATTTCTTCAGTCAACTACCGGTGAGCCCACTGAGCAGGATTCATTTCTCTGCAAGGCAGTGTAACCTTTATATCGAAGTTTGTCAATATATTGAGCCTCAATGCTTAAGGCTCAGTGCATGGCATTTCGCCAGTGAGTTGTGATGAGAGACCAACTTCTGGCCTCGGACGGCGATCCCGCGAGTGCAAGGGATAGGCTTAAGCCCAGTTCGTTCGGGCCAGCGTAAGAATCGCCACAACGCCGGACTGGCATGTCCTGTGATCGCGGCCTGCCCGCGTGGTACAATGCAGGGATATGAATCCACTTACGATCACGCAATTGACCGCTCACGTCACTTCACTGTTCGAGCAAGATGAGTTGCTCCAGGATGTCTGGGTGCTGGCTGAGGTCAGCCGCTGGACCAGAGCGGCAAGCGGGCACATTTACTTTAGCCTGAAAGACAGCGGCGCGGTCATCAGTTCGGTTATGTGGCGGGGCAACGCCCACCGCCATACCTGGCTCCCCAGTGAGGGTGACCAGATTCTCGCGCATGGGTATGTAAGCGTTTACCCAGAGCGAGGCCAGTACCAGTTTTACGCAAATGAAATCCGGCCCGCAGGACGCGGGCAGCTGTACGCCCAGTTTGAAGCGCTCAAGGAGAGGCTGACCGCTGAAGGACTGTTTGAGGCGGAGCGGAAACGACCGGTACCGGCGTCGCCAAAACGTTTGGGGATCGTCACGAGTCAGAGCGCGGCAGCCTTTCAGGATGTGTTGCGGGTTCTGAGGCAGCGCTGGCCGCTCGCGGAGGCGTTTCTGTTTCCCACGCAGGTTCAGGGTGCAGAAGCGCCTGGCCAGATTGCTTTAGCTCTATCTGCTGCGAACCGCTTCACAGGGGGAGAAGACTCCCTTGGCGGCTCAATCAAAAAGGATCGTGAAATTCTGCCCTTGCTGTTCGCAGACAACGGGTACGGATCTTCCGACACGCCGGCAACGAAGGCTGACCGAGGCCACGGTCTCCTGGACACAATTCTGCTCGTGAGAGGGGGCGGCTCGATTGAGGACCTCTGGGCCTTTAACGAGGAAGTCGTTGCTTATGCCATTGCTGAAAGTAAAGTGCCGGTGGTTACCGGCGTGGGTCATGAGACTGACTTCACGATCGCCGACTTTGTCGCTGACCTGCGGGCGCCGACGCCGACCGGTGCGGCAGTGGCGGCGACGCCAGACCGCCGGGAGCTGCAAGCAAGCGTCGGGCAGATTAAGATGTGGTTGCTACGCGGCGGAAATGAGGAAGTTACTGATCGGCAAGTTCAATTGGACGAGCTTCGCCGCCGGCTGCTTCGTGCCGCACCGATGCGTCAAATTGATCTGGCGCGTCAGCGGCTGGATGAATCCGAGGAACGAATTCGGCGCGTACTCTCGGTTGCGTTGCTGCGCCGAAATGAGCAGCTGGACGCCGCCAGCGCACGACTCGAGGGGCTTAACCCTTCATCAGTCCTTTCGCGAGGCTATAGTATTGTGCAAAGGAGCAGCGGGGCTGTTGTCAGCGCCCCTGAACAGACAACGGCTGGTGAGCGGTTGGTTGTCCGTTCGGCGGGAGGGGACTATCCAGTCCTTAGAGAGAGCGACTGAGTCTAAGTTCGCCACTTGTGCATTTCAGTGAGGGCTCAACCGGTTGCAGCTCGGTTTTCTAATCCCAGGTGCCAAGTTGGAATGATGCGGGACCCGAACCGCCTACCCCAATGATCCGCGGATTTCCTCAATCCTGGGATCGATATCCTTGATTTTCTCGTACTCTTCATCCCAGAAAACCTGGCTGGCCATGCGCTCTATTAAGTCGCTGCCGTAGCCAAAGCGCGTCCACAGGTCGCGTTTCATTGTCTGCAGCCGACCGTGTTCCCCGGGCCGGTTGAGATCAATGATCTCACCTACAGAGGCGCCTAGGAAAACGGCTTTAGCCCAGGATTCCAACGTGTCCGCGTCGGGCCTGCCGCCGTGGCGCTGGTATAGGTCGGCGCTGACGGAGGGATAGCGGTCGTAACTGTCGGTGGCGATGGTAACGACATTATCCTGCGGGCCCAATCCAAGGTACTTGGCGGTCTTGATGGCCCCGACGATGTTGCAGATGCAACTGGGGCCGAACTTGCCCTGCAGCGCCTCAGCATCCTGACTATCCAATCCGAGGCGATCAACGAGTGCCTCCGTTCCAGACTGGACTACCTCCATCCCCTGGACGGTCTCCTCGTCGTTGATGAGCATGAGGAGATCGGTGTTGTACACATTGTGAATCAACGTAACCATTTTGTCGCCGATACCCTCTATTCGGTGCTGACCTTGGCCGCCGTCGAAGAGTGTCGAGCACTGGCGGGGCTCGAGCGCAACAATGCGAGCGTCAGGGTAGAGCGACTTGACGTGATCCCCGGCTGCGAGCGTGCCGGCACTGCCGGGCGCACTGACAAAGGCAGCAACCTGTCCGTTGCCGACATCCCCGGCGGCCTTTTCGACCGCCTCGCCGGTGACGTGTCGGTGGAAGCGGTAGTTGGGCATCAGTTCGAACTGCGCGAGGACAACATACTTTTCCGGCTTGCTTACATATTCGCTGTGCGTGCGCTCCAGGGTCAGAATTACGTCCGACTCGGTCCCTGGTGTCAGGTCAAGTTCACCGCCGTACTTGCGAATGCGTTCGTAGCGCTCCTGGCTCATCGTGTCCGGCATAACGACAACGGCCTGATAGCCCTTCAATGCGCTGACGTAGGCCGTCCCGATGCCGAAATTGCCTGTGCTGGGCCCAATGATGCTGCGGTCGCCCGGTCTCAGGCCGTCGAGCACTTCGGCTTCTGCCAAAGTCGTGTAAGCAGGCCCAACCTTCATCGATCCGCTCGGAAAAGTGCGCCCGCTAAGAACGACGATGTTGGCCTGGACTCCGGACAGCTCTTTCGGCAGTATGATGTGCTCTACGTCTGTGCCGGTATTCTTCCAATTGATATTGAAAAGGTTGAGCGGGGCCAGTTCGTCGTTGGCCAGGGCGGATGACGCCTCCTCTCGAATACCGGTCGTAAGCCTTGTTGGGTCGCGCATTTCCGCGTAAGTTGGCCCCGGTACGATTGGTCGTGTCACTGCATATACTCCTCTTGGTTCAGAAGTTTTAGGCGCCGCCCTTCGAGGGACGCACGGAAACCACGGCAATCGTAACAGATTGGGACATCTATAGCGAAACCGAGGCGCGTGAACTCGGTGGATAGCGAATACTGTCATGTGGGGAGAGAGTCGGTAGATGGGCAGTCGAGATACTGTCGCCCTCTACGACGATTTAGCCCTCGCGCCAGTCCATTCTACGATCGACCATCCAGAAACTGAAGAGAATGCAAGCGGCCAGAACTGCGGAGTCTAACAGGAGGCGTGTGGTGAGAGGGCCCAAAAGAACCTGGCGCAGTGCAGAAGCAGCGTATGTTGCCGGGCTCAGGAAGCCGAACCATACCAGCCAATCGGGTAAGCGATCTGGGGGGATTAGTACAGGTCCGACCGTCAACATCAGTATCGTTAGTAACCTGCCCACTGAAGAGGCTTCCTCCGGCGTTCGGAACGTGACGCCCATGAGTGCCCCGATTCCTGCCAAAGGAAGAGCGCATAGCGGGACGACTACCAGAGCCAGCGGATTCACATGAAGTTGCAGCCGCAGAATCAAGGCGCCGCCTGCCAGGACAACGACCAGTGAGGGCAGAAACAGGATGAAGAAAGCAAGAGAAGCCGCAAGTATCAGCATGGCCTTGCGTACCGGCAAAGTGGCGAAATAGTCCAGACTGCCCGCCGTCTTCATGTAAGCGAAATGGCTTATCATCTTTCCCATGTGTTCAAAGAGCAGCGCCATGACCAGATTCCCTATCAGGACAAAGGAAAGCGCATTGGAGCCCAACTCGCGTGCGAAAGAACCAAGCAGAAGGATCCCGAACACCGGCAGGACCGTACCTGTCAAGACGAGATTCCGCCATGCCCATCGCCAGTTGCTCAACTCGATGAGAAACAGGTCCCAGAACTGCAAATAAAGGGGCAGGGGCAGTCGTGCTTTCATCAGGTGTAGTGCAGATAGAGGTCTTCAAGCGTCGCCGAGTGGAGGTGAAAGTCGTCGATCCGAGAGAGGTCTAGTGCCGACAGCGTGGACTCGGCCCGGTCATGTTCAAGAAGTACCAGCCAGTGGTCCTCCGCCAGTTTCTGGGGTCGTAAATCAGAAGGCAGGTCAGGAGGCGTATCCGGCTGGAAGCGCAGCGTCAATCGAAGCTGCTGGTTTAACTCCTTCTTAAGATCAGAGGGTTTGCCCAGAGCAACGAGCCTACCTCTGTGCATGATTCCTACCTGCTGAACTGCTCTCTCCGCCTCAATCGCGTCGTGAGTGATGAAAACGATCGTCGTGCCGCGTTCCCTGTTCTCCGCTCGCAAGGTTTCCCAAACATGCCTTCTCCTCTGCGGCGCCAACTCATTGGTCGGTTCATCCAGGATCAGAATCGGAGGTTGCCCGGCCATCGCTGCTGCCAGTTGCAGCAAGCGCTTCTGACCCCCAGAAAGGCGCGAGCAAAGCTCGGTTCGAATGTCTTTCAGGTCCCACAGATGCAATAGCCGCTCCCGTTCACAGTTTGCTTCTCGGCGGCCGCAGCCTCGGAGGTGGGCTGTAAAGTACAGAGCCTCGCTGACGGTGAGTGAGTTTAGCGTGCGAGCGGTCTGCGGCATGTATCCGACGTGTCGGGGCACGAGCAAGGGGTCCTCCCACACAGGCCGGCCGTAAAGATTGACCACACCGCTTGTGGGCCGCAGGAGATTCGCCATCTGTTTGACAAGTGTGCTCTTGCCAGCACCGTTGTCCCCCAACAGCCCGAAGACTACGCCCTGTTCCACGTTGAAGCTGATGGCCTCATTTGCTGGCGTATCCATACCTGCGTAGGTT
>VYDA01000051.1 GCA_009843665.1 Caldilineaceae bacterium SB0675_bin_29
AGCAGCCGCTGGGCGGCAAGGCGCAGTTCGGCGGTCAGCGTTTCGGCGAGATGGAGGTCTGGGCGCTGGAGGCGTACGGCGCGGCCTACACATTGCAGGAGATGCTGACGATCAAGTCGGACGACACGACAGGCCGGGTGAAGACATACGAGGCGATTGTAAAGGGTGATGAGATTCAGAGCCCCGGTGTGCCGGAGAGTTTCCGCGTGCTGGTGAAGGAGTTACAGAGTCTGGCCCTTTCGATCGAAGTCATTAACGAAAAGAATGAGGTGATACAACTCGGCAAAGATGAGGTTGAAGACCGTCTGCCGCATCTCGGCTTCAGCCTGAACGTACCCAGCCCGATGAGCCGCAGCAGCGAGTAAGGGCGCCGCCAACCGAGGCCGCCGCCGACCGCATCTGCTTCGCACTTGGCAACGGGCGAGTCGTGTACAGCGCCCGGTGGCCTGTGAATTCACTGACCACCGCGAGGCCGCCGTCAAACGCATCTGTGTGCGCCTGACGGCGGGCGAAACGCAAAGGAGCCATAATGGAAGTACGAGATTTTGACGCAATTCGCATTTCTCTTGCCTCCCCGGACCAGATTGACGAATGGAGCTTTGGCGAAGTAACCAAGCCGGAGACGATCAACTACCGCACGCTGCGACCGGAGCGGGACGGTCTGTTCTGTGAACGTATCTTCGGGCCGCAGAAGGATTGGGAATGCGCCTGTGGCAAGTATAAGCGGGTTCGCTACAAGGGCATCGTCTGCGACAAATGTGGTGTGGAAGTGGCGCCGCAGCGTGTGCGCCGCGAACGCATGGGCCATATCCAGCTGGCTTCACCGGTCAGCCATATCTGGTATGTGAAAGGTGTTCCCAGCCATCTGGGGCTGCTCCTGAATATCAGCCCGCGCCATCTGGAGCGGGTCCTGTACTTTGCGCAGTTCATCATCACCGACGTGAACGAAGACGCGCGCGGCCGGGCGATTCAGCGCCTCGAACGAGAACTGCAGATGGGGATAGCCCGTCTGGAAAACGATGCGCAGGAACATATCGACGCGGTAGAAGGCAGTGCGCAGAGCGAGCTTGACGAGCTGAACGAGGACGAACAGGGGCAGATCGCGCGGCTCGATGAGCGCATCAACCGGTCTTCGTCGGAGACGATCAGCCAGGCCCAGCGGCTCCAGGACTGGATTCAGAGCAATCTCGGCAAGAAGGCCGCGGAAGACAAAAGCCTGGATTGGGTGGATGAACCGATCATCGCGGCCAACAAGACGGTCACCGCCGAGCACGAACGCACCGTAAACGACCATGTGCAGGAACGGTTGGACACGCTCCAGTTTGAATCCGACGAGGAAAAGTCGGATATCCGCACGCAGATCCAGGCCAAGCAGACATACGTGCGGCAGGAGCTGGAGGGGTTGCTGGAAAAGATGCGGGAAGATGTGGCCGAACATCGGGAGCGGCTGCAGTCCAGCGCGGAAGAGCAGTTGGACGAACTGAAGAGCATGCACGAAATGCAACTGCTGACGGAAACCCGCTATCGCGAGCTGGCCGACCGCTGGGGCAACATCTTCAAGGCGGGCATGGGCGCCGAGGCGATCCGGGACATTGTAGCCAAGGTCGATCTGGACGTGCTGGCAAAAGAGCTGCGCACGGAGATTTTCACGACCAAGAGCAAGCAGCGCCGCAAAAAGGCGGCCAAACGTCTGCGCGTTGTGGAAAACTTCCGCAAGAGCGGCAACCGGCCGGAGTGGATGGTGCTGACGATCTTGCCGGTGATTCCGCCGGAGCTGCGTCCCATGGTGCAGCTGGACGGCGGGCGCTTCGCTACCAGCGATCTCAACGACCTGTACCGGCGGGTGATCAACCGCAACAACCGTCTCAAACGGCTGCTTGACCTCGGTGCGCCGGATGTGATCGTCCGCAACGAAAAGCGCATGTTACAGGAAGCGGTCGATAGTCTCATCGACAACGGGCGGCGTGGCCGGGCGGTCAGCCGCAGCGGCAAACGCAAGCTCAAGAGCCTGAGCGACATGCTCAAGGGGAAGCAGGGCCGCTTCCGCCGCAACCTGTTGGGGAAACGCGTCGATTACTCCGGCCGCTCGGTTATTGTGATCGGCCCGACGCTGAAGCTGCACCAGTGCGGCCTGCCGAAGAAAATGGCGTTGGAGCTGTTCAAACCGTTCGTCATGCGGCGCCTGGTGGAGGACAACTATGCGCACAACATCAAGAGCGCCAAGCGCATGGTAGACCGCCAGCAGTCCGAGGTGTGGGACGAGCTGGAGGAGATCTGCAAGGAGCGGCCGGTGCTGTTGAACCGGGCGCCGACGCTGCACCGCCTGGGCATTCAAGCCTTTGAGGTCACGCTGGTAGAGGGAAGCGCGATTCAACTGCACCCTCTCGTCTGCGACGCTTTCAATGCGGATTTCGACGGGGACCAGATGGCGGTGCACGTGCCGCTGAGCCAGTCTGCGGTCGATGAGGCGCGGCAGCTGATGCTTTCCAGCCAGAATCTGCTCAAGCCCAGCAGCGGCGAGCCGATCGTCGGCCCCTCCAAGGATATGGTGATGGGTGTCTACTACCTGACCACCGAGGAGGACGAGTCGACACCCGATGGGAAGCTGCCGCTCTTCAGCTCGATGGATGAGGCGGAGTACATCTACAGCCTGGGCCATGTCAAGTTGCGCGATTCGATTCGGGTGCGCTTCACGACCCGTTTCGACGTGCAGCCGATCGAGTCGATGGAGGTGAGCGAACGGGTAATGGATGCCCTGGAGGAACACGGCATCGCCACCGTCGGCGAACTCATGGACATCTATGCCCAGGGCGAACGCCACATGATTCAGGAGATCCAAGCTTTTGGGGTGGCCGCAATGACTGAGGTGCGGGACGCCCTGCGCAAAATGAATCTGCTGGGGGCCGCCTGGCCGCGGGATCGAATCATCCGCACGACGATCGGGCGTATCATCTTCAACCGGGCGCTGCCGGAGGAGTTGTGGTTCGTCAACGATCTTCTCGACAAGAAGGGTGTCAATGAGGTCATTGACCTCTGTTACAAACACCTGGGCCGGGAGGTGACGGCCGAAACGGTGGACAATATCAAGGACCTGGGCTTCGAATACGCCACCCGGTCGGGCATTACGATTGCGGTCAGCGACATTCAGGTGCCGCACGAAAAGGACAAGATCGTTGAGCGCACCTCCGATGAGGTGGCCGAGGCCGAGCGCCAGTACCGGCGCGGCCTGATCACCGAGGAGGAGCTGTACGAAAAGACCGTCGAACTGTGGACACGGGCTGCCGACGAGGTAACGGCCGAGGTGCGTAAACTGCTCAGTCCGCTTGAGGGGCTGGGCGCGATGGCTCACTCCGGTTCGACCAAGGGGGGTGTCAATACGGTGCGGCAGCTGGCCGGTATGCGCGGTCTGATTGCCGGCCCGAATGGGCGCATCATTCCTTTGCCGATTCGCTCCAACTTCCGCGAGGGGTTGACTGCGCTGGAGTATTTCCTGAGCACGCACGGTGGACGCAAAGGGTTGGCGGATACCGCACTGCGTACCGCGGACGCCGGCTATCTGACCCGTCGGCTGGTGGACGTGGCCCAGGATGTGATCGTGACCGAGGACGACTGCGGCACCAACGCCGGCATCTGGATCGATGCCGAGAGTTCGAGGGTGATGGGCGAGAGCTTCGCCGACCGCGTGGTCACGCGCACGCTTGCCGGCACAATCCGACACCCCGAATCCGATGAGATGCTGCTGGAGCGGGATACGGTCATCGACGAGGCCGCCCTGGCAACTATCGATCGTCATGGGGTGGAGGAGGCATTCGTCTACAGCCCGCTGACGTGCGAGTCCCGCTTTGGCCTTTGCAAGAAATGTTACGGCACCGACCTGGCCCGAGGAGGAACGGTGGAGCAGGGTGAAGCGGTGGGCATTATCGCGGCGCAGTCGATCGGCGAGCCGGGTACCCAGTTGACGCTGCGCACGTTCCACACCGGCGGTGTGGCCGGCAGCGATGACATCACCCAGGGTCTGCCGCGCGTCGAGGAGCTTTTCGAGGTGCGAAACCCCAAAGGTGAGGCTGTCATCAGCGAGATCGACGGCAAGGTGGATATCTGGTGGGAAGGCGATCAGCGCATGCTGAAGGTGAGCCGCACCGAGCTCAAACGACGAGAGATCGCGATTCCCGAGGGATATGAGTTAATGGTGGATTCGGATGACCGGGTGCAGGAAGATACGGTCATCGCCCGCAACGGTGACGAGGATGCACAGGGAGTCATGGCAGGCATGGAGGGCCAGATCTTCGCTGAGAACGGTCAGGTCATCATCCGCCGGGAAGACAACCTGGTATGGGAGACCGATATTCCGGCCAATGCCCGGCTGCGGGTGGAGAAGGGTGAAGAGGTGAACGCCGGCGAGCAGCTGACCGAAGGCTCGAAGAATCCGAGAGAGATTCTGCGCATTCAGGGCCGGGAGGCCTGTCAGCTATACCTGTTGGAGCAGGTGCAACAGGTATACCGCAGCCAGGGCGTTGCCATCCACGACAAGCATATCGAAGTGATCCTGCGCCAGCTGCTGCGGCGGGTGATGATCCGGTCGACCGGTGACACCGAATTCCTGCCGGGCGAGCTGGTGGACCGCTTCCAATTTGAGGATGAGAACAACAAGACGATCTCCCGCGGCCACCGTCCGGCTAAAGCCGAACCGGTCGTGCTGGGGTTGACGAAGGCGGCCTTGAATACCGAAAGCTTCCTGGCCGCGGCCAGCTTCCAGGAGACGACGCGCGTACTCACCGATGCCGCAGTGCAAGGGCAGCGGGACGAGTTGCGGGGCCTCAAGGAAAATGTCATCATCGGCAAGCTGATTCCGGTCGGCTCCGGCTTCCGGACGCGGCGCATGTGGGAGGAAGAGAAGCAGCAGGCCGTTGAGCAGCTGGCCAAACAGCACGAAGTGGCCGATGAAGGGCTGAGCGAACTCGAGTTCGACCTGGACGATCCCGATCTGGACCTGGCCGATCTCTCCGGTTTGGCGGAGATGGGAATCGGCCCGCTGGGGGGAATGCTGTCCGGGTTCGGCGGCGGCATCGACGAGGAAGAGCTCGACTTCGACTTCAACAACCTGAAGGACGAGGACAGCGAAGAGATAAACGTCGATCTGCGTTAAGAGCCAGATGGTGTGTACCAACAAGGGTGGAAGAGCCGGCTCTTCCACCCTTTCTCTTTCCCTGGTCTTGCCGCCGGTGACGGCATGCCTGCACCTCTGCCTGCGGTTGGACAGACAGCTCCGGGCATTTGCAGACACCGCCCAAGCTGCATAGGAACGCAGGGCTCGGTTCCTGCTCAGAACCCTGTCCCGGACTCTCGTAAACGCTCGTAAACTCTCGTGAACTCTCGTATATGGGCTTGCATGTTGGCTGCGAGCATTCGGCAGCTGTTGAGCGCCGTCGGGCCGGGTCCACTGCTGCCGCGACGTCCCGTTCACGCCATCGTGCCTGCGTTCGGAAGTTGCCCTGAGACCGGTGGGTTTTGGCCGGAATCTGCTGGAGAAACCCCCGGGCAGACGCCAGAGTCCATCCGCATGGGTTGAGGCGCCTGTATGGGTCCTGAGATTTGCTCTCAGCAGTCCAGTCGTGATAAAGTAGAGTACTGTCTATACGTGGCCTACGATGACCACCTAGGGGGAGACATTTGCCGACGATCAATCAATTGGTCCGCAAGGGCCGCAAGAACAAGCCGAAGAAAGAGACCGCACCGGCCTTGCGCTTTACGCAGAACACGTTGACCGGCCGCACAAAGCGGGTCAAGCAGGGCAACCCCCAGAAGAGGGGGGTATGTACACAGGTGCGAACGACTACACCCAAAAAGCCCAATTCCGCCCTGCGTAAGGTGGCACGTGTGCGCCTTACCAATGGCGTTGAAGTGACGGCCTATATTCCTGGCGAAGGCCATAACCTCCAGGAGCACAGTGTGGTTCTGGTCCGCGGCGGCCGGGTAAGAGATCTGCCCGGCGTACGCTATCATATCGTGCGCGGCGCGCTGGACAGCACCGGGGTCAATGACCGCAAGCGAAGCCGCAGCAAATACGGTACCAAGAAGCCCCGCTAAGCGCGGACTCTGGCGAGGCAGGACAGGCAGTGTGCGTCCTTCCTCGAGAGGCGCGCGGGCGCAAACGATGGAGATGGAGTAGTAGAATGCCGCGACGAAACCGGCCTGAAAAACGTCAGGTTACGCCCGACCCCCGGCACAACAGCGTTGTGCTGGCCAAGTTCATCAACAATCTGATGGAACGGGGCAAGAAAAGTCTGGCCGCCAGGATAGTGTATACCGCACTGGATACCATAGCCGAACGCACCAATCGTCCACCACTGGAAGTTTTCGAAGAAGCGCTCAGGAACGCCACTCCTCTGGTTGAGGTCAAACCGCAGCGTGTTGGTGGCGCGACCTATCAGGTGCCGATGGAGATCCGCCCTGACCGGCGGCAGGCCCTGGCCATGCGCTGGCTGATACAGAATGCCAGGGGGCGGAGCGGCCGCAATATGGCCACTCGATTGGCGAACGAACTGCTGGATACGGCGCGCGGTGAAGGACAGACCGTACGCAGGCGTGAAGAAACGCACCGGATGGCAGAAGCCAATCAAGCCTTCGCTCATTTTGCCCGAAGGCGATAGGTATATTGCCTTCGTGGCAGTATAGACAATCGAGTTGGTTTTTCCTGATGTGTCCGGCGCCCTGGCTGGGCACAGCTTCGGAGGAATCCGGCCCTTCCGGGTTTGGGACTCCTTCTGAACCAAACACGATACGACGCATTCGAGCCACAGGATGACGTCGCAACGCGCTCAGCACTCCGCTGAGTGAAATTCGACGCTGCCGGATGAGCAGGCCGCCGGATGAGGAAGTTGGAGGCGCCCCGGCTCAATAGGGGCGCGTCGGATACCTGCGCCTGCGAGACGGTTGCGTCGTCTTTTGTCGGCGGGCAGGGCGCAGGCGGACGCGGCAGACCGTTCGCGGAGAGCGGGCTGCCATCGGAAAATGTGAATGCAACGCTGCAGTGCGGCAGGTTGCATCCCTTGTATGAACGGGGCGCGACGTTGCCCCCCAAAATAAGATCAGGTGAATTTGATGAGTCAGGTACCATTACATAAGATCCGCAATATCGGAATTATCGCCCACATCGACGCGGGCAAGACGACGACAACCGAACGGATTCTGTTCTATTCCGGCCGCATACACCGCATGGGCGAAGTACATGAGGGAACCGCTGTCACAGACTGGATGGCGCAGGAGCGGGAACGTGGCATCACCATTACCGCGGCCGCGATTACGGCGAACTGGGTTGACAGCCGCAGTGGGGAAGAGGCCCAGATTAACATCATCGACACACCGGGCCATATCGACTTTACGGCCGAGGTGCAGCGCAGTTTGCGCGTGCTGGACGGCGGCATCGTCGTCTTCGACGCGGTTGCGGGTGTCGAACCACAGTCGGAGACGGTCTGGCGGCAGGCGGACACATACCATGTGCCGCGCATCTGCTTCGTGAACAAGATGGACCGGGTGGGGGCCGACTTTGAGCGTACGGTGGGCATGATTGTCGACCGCCTCGGCGCGGACCCGCTGCCGATTCAGCTGCCCTGGGGCGTGGAGGAAGAGTTCCAGGGGGTAATCGACCTCTTTACGATGAAGGCCCTGCGATACAGTGACGCACTGGGCGCCTCGCCCGAAACAGCCGAGATCCCGGAGGAGATGCGAGACGCGGCGGAGACGGCGCGCGCGACGATGATTGAGCGGATTGCCGAGACCGATGAGGAGCTGACCACGCTCTATCTGGAAGGCGAAGAGATCAGCAACGACCTGCTGATCAAAGCGCTGCGCAATGCCGTCATTCGCAATGATATCGTGCCGATACTGTGCGGTTCGGCGCTCAAGAACAAGGGTGTGCAACCCCTTCTGGATGCGATTGTGCGTTATCTGCCCAGCCCATTGGATGTGCCGCCGGTCGTCGGCCTCGACCCCAAGACAGAGGAAGAGAAGATCCGGTTCGCCGACCCGGAAGAACCTTTCGCCGCCCTCGTATTCAAGATCGTGACCGACCCGTTTGTCGGACGCCTGGCCTATGTGCGCGTCTATTCGGGTACGTTAGCGTCCGGCAGTATGGTCTACAACGCCAATAAGGGCCGGCGGGAACGGATTGGCCGGCTCTTGCAGATGCATGCCGACAAAAGAGAGGAGATCGAAGTCTGCCGCGCGGGCGACATCGCAGCCATCGTTGGCCTCAAGCAGAGCCTGACCGGTGAGACGCTCAGCGACAGCAAAAACGAGATTTTGCTGGAGACGATCGAGTTTCCGGCCCCGGTGATTGGGATCGCGGTCGAGCCGAAGTCCAAAGCCGACCAGGACAGGATGGCCGACGGCCTTTTGAAGCTGGCAGAAGAGGACCCGACCTTTCAGGTGCGATACGACGATCAGACAGGGCAGACAATCATCAGCGGAATGGGTGAGCTGCACTTGCAGATTATCGTGGACCGTCTCAAGAGAGAGTTCCGGGTGCAGTGTAACGAGGGCCGTCCACAGGTGGCCTACCGGGAGACGATCACAAACGCGACGCGGGCGGAAGGGCGGTTCGTCCGTCAGACCGGCGGCCGCGGGCAGTATGGCCACGTCTGGATCGAGCTGGAACCGAATGAAGGGGGCAAGGGCTTTGAGTTTGAGGACAAAATCGTCGGCGGCTCAGTCCCCAGAGAATACATTCCTGCAGTTCGCAAGGGTATTGAAGAGGCCATGGAAAGCGGTGTGCTGTCGGGATATCCGGTGGTGGATGTTCGCGCCGCGCTGGTGGACGGAAGTTTTCATGAGGTCGACTCCAGTGAAATCGCCTTCAAGATAGCCGGTTCGATGGCGTTCAAGGAGGGCATGGCGAAGGCGGGCCCGGTCCTGTTGGAGCCAATCATGCTGGTTGAAGCGGTCGTGCCGGAGGAGTTTGTCGGCGACATTGTGGGCGATTTCTCCAGCCGCCGCGGGCAGATAGAGGGACTGGACGCGCATAGCAACAAGGTTACGGCTGTGCGGTCGGTCGTACCGCTGGCGGAGATGTTCGGATACGCGACCACGCTCCGTTCGATCACCAGTGGACGCGGCACCTTTACGATGCAGTTCGACAGCTATCAGCCCGACACGCAGAAGTCGGACGTGGGCACCCCAAGGCGGGAATTCGCCTGAGTCGGATGCGGCCGGTGTGTTCGGATTGGCCGATTCAGATGTGTCCAGACTTGTCAACCGTCAGGACATTTCGTATACTGTTCAGGTTGTTGTGGCGGCGTCTGTGCCGCCGGGAAAACTGAGCAGGACGCTTCTGTTCGAAAGGGGCGCGAATACGAGTGCGGGGCTCTTGCCCGACCGGTTGTGCCTGCAAGGGATTGAAGGCCGCCTGCCGGGTAGTTCAGAGACCGCCTGAGTGCGTTTTTTGCGGGGAAAATTTCCAGCTTTTTACGAAGCTGTTTGATTCAGCACAGTACAGATGTGAAACAGTCAGGAGAAAGAAAGAATGGCGAAGGCAGTATTTGAGAGGAACAAGCCCCATGTGAACGTGGGGACGATCGGACATGTGGATCACGGCAAGACGACGCTGACGGCGGCGATCACGAAGGTGTTGGCGCTGCGAGGGATGGCTGATTTCAGTGCGTTTGAGGCGATCGACAATGCGCCGGAAGAGAAGGCCCGCGGCATCACCATCGCCATTGCGCATGTCGAGTATGAGACGGAAAACCGCCACTATGCGCACGTGGACTGTCCCGGACATGCCGACTATATCAAGAACATGATCACCGGTGCGGCCCAGATGGACGGTGCGATCCTGGTGGTGGCTGCGCCGGACGGCGCCATGCCGCAGACGCGCGAGCACATCCTGCTGGCGCGGCAGGTGGAAGTGCCGGCGATGGTCGTCTTTCTCAACAAGGTCGACATGATGGAGGATGAGGAGTTGCTGGAGCTGGTGGAGATGGAGCTGCGGGAGCTGCTCGACACCTACGAGTTCCCCGGCGATGACATCCCCTTTGTGCGCGGCAGCGCCCTGCATGCGCTGGAGAGCAGCTCGGACGACCCGGACGCACCCGAGTATGAGCCGATCTGGGAGCTGATGCGGGCGGTGGATGAGTATATCCCCACCCCGGTGCGCGAAATCGACAAGCCCTTCCTGATGCCGATTGAGGATGTCTTCTCGATCAAGGGCCGCGGCACGGTCGTGACCGGCCGCGTCGAGCGCGGTGTCATCCATCCGATGGAAGAGGTGGAGATCGTCGGTGTGAAGCCGACGCACTCGACCACCGTCACCGGTGTCGAGATGTTCCGCAAGCTGCTCGACGAGGGGCAGGCGGGCGACAACGTCGGTTGTCTGCTGCGCGGCATCGACCGCGAAGAGGTCGACCGCGGGCAGGTGCTGGCCAAGCCCGGCAGCATCACACCGCACACGCGTTTCAAGGCCGAGGTCTATGTGCTGCGCAAGGAGGAGGGCGGACGGCACACTCCTTTCTTCAAGGGCTACAGGCCGCAGTTCTACATCCGCACCATGGACATCACCGGTTCGATCGACCTGCCCGCAGGTGTGGAGATGGTCATGCCCGGCGACAATGTGACGATGGATGTCGAGTTGATCTCACCTGTCGCCATCGAGACCGGCGGCCGTTTTGCCATCCGCGAGGGCGGCCGCACAGTCGCTGCCGGCGCAATTACCGAGATC